>JBQGEO010000603.1:0-3248 GCA_052039655.1 Pararcticibacter sp. | reverse complement strand
GAATGAGTCTGGGCAACAATCCCTTCTGCATTTATCATCAGCAAAAGGTATAATATAGATCGAAGGTATTTCATTTTTTTATCTGATTATTAATGCATAGACATTTCTTGCCCTGTATCGCCGGTTTTTTTGGGACTTCTGATCATAAAAATGATCGGAATGGAAATGAGGAGGAATAATGCGGCGGCGATATAAACGTGATTATAACTCACTAAATACTCTTGTTTTGTGAGTAACTGGTCCACCATTTTATATGAGGCCTGCATAGATTCATCGGGGGGATATCCCGCAGCAGAGAAAGTTCCGGCGATCCCGGCGACCCGCTCGGAAGCTATTTCATTATATTGGTTAATATGCCCTACCATGTTGCCTCTCACCATCGACTTTTCGTGTTCCAGATAGATGTTAATGAGAGCAACACCGATAGCCGATCCTAATTGTCTCATGATATTTGAGAGACCCGTTGCCTGAGCAAGCTCTGTCCCCCGGAGTCCGGCCAGGGCCATCGTCATAATAGGAACCGTTACCAGAGCCTTTCCAAAAGAACTGATAATAAAGGGCCAAAAGAGCGTGTGCTCGTTAGAGTCTGCCGAAGAGAACGATAAGAACAATAAAAACAGTACGAACAGAAGAATACCGGAAACGCTCGCTACATGGTAACTTACCTTTTTCAGGATCACCTTACTCACCAGCAGCATAGCAAAAATGGAAGCAATAGAACTGGGTATCAGAAACTCCCCCTGCATGGTCGCCGTCCATCCCAGAATATCCTGTGCAAACAACGGAAAGATGAAGAATACGCCGATAAGCATCATCCCCAAAATGAGGTTCATGAGATTACCTAAGGCCAGAGGCAGGTTCCGGTAAAGCTTCAGATTTACAGCAGGCTCGTCTGTTGTAAGCTCACGCCATATAAATCCGGACAAACCAGATACGGCCAGAATGAAAAAAAACACTATTTCATTGCTGTCAAACCAGTCCTTACTGGCTCCTTCTTCTAAAAAGTATTGCAGGGAGCATAAGCCAATAATCATCAGAACGATACCAAGCCAGTCCATTTTTTTGGTTTTTACTGCATCCTCCAGGTTGGGAACATATTTCCACGACAAGTAAGCGGCAAGCGCACCAATTGGAACATTAATAAAGAAGATCCAATGCCAGGAGAAGCTGTCTGTGATGTAACCACCGAGAACGGGTCCGATAGCGGGACCAAGCAATACGCCCATACCAAAGATCGCCACCCCTGTTGCTGCCTCGGCCGGAGGAAAAGAATCGCTGATAATGCTCTGGGAAGTAGACAGAAGTCCTCCTCCACCCAGTCCCTGAATAAAACGGCAGAATACCAGCATCCACAGGCTGGATGACAGACCGCACATGAGTGACGAAACAGTAAAGACAATAACAGACCCGGTAAAGTAAACCTTCCTGCCAAACTGTGCTGAAAGCATTGCAGACAGGGGCACTGTAATAACATTCCCGAGAGCATAAGCGGTGATCACCCAGGCTATTTCCATGGTAGTAGCTCCCAGTCCGCCCATCATTGCCGGCCGCGATACACTGACGGCTGTTGAATCTATCAACTCGAGGATCGCACAGGACAAAGCTGTAATAATGAGAATCCATTTAGCACTTCCGCTTATGTATTCCGGAGCTTTGGATACGCTTTCCATTGTCTTAATCTATTTTAACTTTTACGAAAGCACTTAGGCCGGGGAACAGGCCTTCGTCAGCCTTCTTGCTGCCCATGTCCAGGCGTATCCTTACAGGCACCCGCTGCACGATCTTAATAAAATTGCCGGTCGCATTATCTGCGGGAATAAGGGAGAATTTAGCCCCGGTAGCGCCAGACGTAGACTCAACGGTTCCGGCTATTGATCTGTCAGGCAACGCATCTATTTTCACCTCTACCCTTTGCCCCTGTTTAATATTGGAAAGTTGTGTTTCCTTAAAGTTGGCACTCACCCAATAGTTAACGGTATCGATCACCGAACACAATGCCTGCCCGGCAGATACGTATTGTCCGGACTGCACAGCCCGGCGGGTTACCCTTCCGCCAAAGGGCGCCCTGATCCATGCCTTCTCAAAATTGCTGCGCGCCAGCGTTAGCTCAGCCTCCCGTTGCCTGATGAGCGCCAGTTTAAGGTTCGTCTGCTGAGACTTTACTTTAGCCTGGGTCCTGATGCTGCCTGCTGATGACAAGGAGGCCTTATATTGGTTTTGCGCTTTGGCAAAAGCCGCACCCGCATTTTTCAGCGCAGTTTGAGCATTCTCAAACTGCTCCTGTGTTGCAGCCCGGATCGCGAGCAATTGTTCCAGCCTCCTGTATTCATTCTGACTTTTTACGAGGCTGGCTTTTGCGCCAATTACCTCCTGCGCTCCGGCTTTTGAGCTCTCTATATAAGACCCTGAATTTTGATACCCGGCAATTGCCTCATTTCTGGCTATGCCCAGGTCTGCGCGGGCATAGTCCAATGCCGCTTCTGCTTCTTCTACCTTTGCCTTTAACTCGACAGTATCCAGAGAAAACAATAACTGCCCCTTCTCTACTATCTGGTCGTCAAGGAAATAAATCCCGCTTACATAACTAGTCACCCCCGAGCGGACCGAAATGATATTTCCGTCAATCTGGGCGTTGTCTGTCGTCTCATAACCTCCGCTCCTTAACCAATAGAAAATCGCAGCAGCTCCTGTAATCAGAACCGATACACCAATCAGGAGAATCGTTCTCGCTTTCTTTCTTTTTTCTTCCATTTTTGAATATTAAATACCGACCATTTGGTCTGTAACCGGTGAAAAAGTTACCGTCCGCTAGCGGACGGTAACTTGCTTTTATTTCCAAATAGTTTTCATTTACCTATCACGATGTGATAAATACCTTGTAATCAAATCACCACCTAACAAAACAGCTGGTATAACCTGCACAAACGATATGATCCAAAACCAGTCAGGCTGACGGGTATTTAACCACAACCACGCGATTACCGCCATAATCAGAATACCCGCTAGTATGCCTGCCCTGCGGTTTCCGCCGATCCATTTAATTAGCATTCCGCCCAATACATTGCTTAATGCAAGACAGATCAGCTTAATCACAAGCTGAATACAATCAGCGTTACTGAGCCCTGGTCTTCCTAAAACAGTAAGCGAAACCGGCCAGATAATTCCCTGAACTTTGGCAAAAACAGAACTTAAAAGTCCGATCGCACCGAATCCTGCTGCAATGGACAGAGACTGCCTATATCTCATGT
>JBQGEO010000602.1:0-7211 GCA_052039655.1 Pararcticibacter sp. | reverse complement strand
CTGTATACGGAAAACCGCTGGTGTACTTTGACAATGCCGCCACTACGCAGAAACCGGTTTCGGTGATTCATGCTATCAGTGACTATTATAATACGATTAACAGTAATATTCACCGTGGCGTACATTACCTGAGTCAAAAGGCCACTGATGCTTACGAAGTGTCGCGAAAATCGGTTGCTTCCTTTATTAATGCGCGCAGTTCTTCAGAGGTAATCTTTACAAAGGGAACAACCGATGGTATTAACCTTATTGCTGATGTTTATGGGGCTTACGCATTAAAAGAAGGAGATTCCGTTATTATATCAGCGATGGAGCATCATTCAAATATCGTTCCCTGGCAATTGATGTGCGATAAGCATGGTGCTCAATTGAAGGTGATCCCAATGAATGAAGAGGGGGAATTGCTGATGGATGAGTTTGCGAAGCTTCTTGATGAGCGTGTTAAGATAATAGCAGTGGGATATGTTTCGAATACCCTTGGAACCATAAACCCTGTAAAGGAGATCATTGAAATGGCTCATGCTAACGGAACTCCTGTGTTGATTGATGCAGCTCAGGCTGTGCAGCATTTGCCTATTGACGTCCAGGACCTTGATTGTGATTTTCTCGCCTTCTCCGGGCATAAAATGTATGGACCTACAGGTATTGGGATTTTATACGGGAAAGAAGAATGGCTGGAGAAGCTGCCTCCTTACCAGGGCGGCGGCGACATGATTAAAACAGTGACGTTTACAGGTACCGAGTATAACGAACTTCCTTTTAAATATGAAGCGGGTACCCCTCATATTGACGGTGCTATTTCTCTTAAAGCTGCTGTTGATTTTATTAATGAAACCGGAATCGGAGAAATTGCTGCTTTCGAAAACGGATTGCTTCATTATGTGACTTCTCTGGTGAATGAAATACCTGGTATTGAGATCATAGGCCGCGCAAAGGCTAAAACAAGTGCTCTGTCTCTTTCGGTGAAAGGTGTTCATCCCTATGATGTAGGTGTGCTTCTGGATAAAATGGGAATTGCGGTGAGAACAGGACATCATTGTACCCAGCCTGTAATGGATTTTTATTGTATTCCGGGTACTGTGCGGTTATCTCTTGCTGTCTACAATACAGCGGATGAAATAGATTACTTTATAAGCAGTCTCAAGCGTGCAATAAATATGCTTGTTTAGAGTATTATATAGAATGACTATTAACGAAAAGCAGGACGAACTAATCGAGGAATTTGAGTATCTGACAGACTGGGTAGATAAGTATGAACAGATCATCCAGATTGGAAAAGAGCTTCCTCTCATTAACGACAAATTTAAACAGGATAAGTTTCTGATTAAGGGTTGCCAATCGAAAGTGTGGCTTTATCCGGAATTTAAAGACGGCAGGATCTATTTTACTGCTGACAGCGATGCGATCATATCAAAGGGGCTTGTAAGTCTTATAGTACGGGTTCTTTCAGGTTTTCCACCGGAGGATATCCGGGATGCTGATCTTTACTTTATTGATCGTATAGGGCTTAAGGAGCATTTGTCGCCAACCCGTTCAAATGGATTGGTATCTATGGTAAAACAGATTAAGCTGTATGCCATCGCTTACAGTTCGGCGATGGCTGGTAAGAGTTTTGAGTAGTATGATTATAGAAGATAAAGCAGGTATAAAAGATCAGGTGATTGAAAAGCTCAAGACTGTATATGATCCGGAGATACCTGTAGATGTATACGAGCTTGGATTGATATATGAACTGCATACTTTTCCTGAAGGGATAGTTAAGGTCGTTATGACCCTCACTGCTCCGGCCTGTCCGGCTGCCGATCAGATTTTGCAGGATGTCCAGGCTGCTGTTGCGGCTGTTGATCAGGTAAAAGAGGTGCGGGTAGAAATCTCATTTGACCCTCCCTGGGACAGGGAAATGATGAGCGAAGACGCTAAGCTGGAGCTCGGCTTCTTCTAGACCGGATATAAAAAGTCCTTGTTCTGTCTGAACTTCCAGGCATATGCCGGTTCTTTATTGACCTTATATCTCCATTTGTTTTTCTTTTATAAACCTTTATCCAGCAGGTGAACGATTGCCCTTTGTGATCTCCGGTTGAATGCCTTATCTAGTTGATGCCGAGTGGAGGGGCTTTCTGCTCACAGTAATTCCATACGCTTTTATGATTTTTCCATTTTTGTAATTAAATCGGCCTGGATTTTAAATTGGTTAAATGGTTTTTCTTTTTTAATTCTTTTTGATATAAAATTTGTAAAAAAATGAAAGTTTATTGTAAATTCGTTTCCGGTATTCGTTTTTTTATTACAAAGTATTCATATTTGAATTATATATTTTCGAAATCATCAAAAAATGGCAACAAAATTAGAGTACATTTGGCTTGATGGCTATAAACCCACTCAGAGCCTGCGCAGTAAAACCAAAATTGTAAAGAACTTTAGTGGAAAGCTTGAGGAATGCCCACTGTGGAGCTTTGATGGCTCTTCAACTGAGCAAGCTCCGGGCGGTTCTTCTGACTGTGTGTTAAAACCAGTTTTTATTTGTCCTGATCCGCAAAGGAAAGATGCTTATCTTGTTATGTGTGAAGTTCTTACGGCAGACGGAACTGCACATGAATCTAACGGACGTGCTTTAATTGACGATGATGATAACGATTTCTGGTTTGGTTTTGAGCAGGAGTATTTCCTTTGGGATCCTGAAACAAACAAACCCTTAGGCTTCCCGGCTGGTGGTTATCCAGGCCCTCAGGGTCCTTACTATTGCTCTGTAGGTGCGAATAACGCTTATGGGCGGGAAATTGTGGAAGAACATCTTGATGCATGTCTTGAAGCCGGATTAAATGTTGAGGGTATCAACGCGGAAGTAGCAGCAGGTCAATGGGAATTCCAGATCTTTGCAAAAGGAGCAAAAGAAGCCGGTGATCAGATCTGGATTGGCCGTTACCTCCTTGAAAGAATCGGGGAAAAATACGGAGTGGCAATAAACTGGCATTGTAAGCCTCTTGGTGCACTTGACTGGAATGGTTCAGGTATGCATGCAAATTTCTCAAACTCAGTTCTGAGAACAGCAGGAAATAAAGAAACTTACGATAAAATTTGCGAAGCTTTCCGTCCGGTAGTGAAGGAACATATCGAAGTGTATGGTGCAGACAACCATCTGCGTCTTACAGGTAAACATGAAACTGCTTCCATACATGACTTTAGCTATGGCGTTTCTGACCGTGGTGCGTCTATCCGTATTCCTCTTGCAACTGTAGAAAAAGGATGGAACGGGTACCTGGAAGACCGTCGTCCTAATTCAGCCGCTGATCCATATAAAGTAGCAGCACGTATTATTAAGACTGTTAAATCAGTAGCTGTCTAGGCAGGTAATTGTTTATTAGTTTTTAAGTCCCCTGGGAGTTTTTCCAGGGGATTTTTTATTGGCCGTATCGTCCGGATTCCATTCGGGGCAGATTTTCTGAAGAAAGGTTATACTGATAAAGCCAGCATTCGAGGTTTTCTGTTTCGGTGCAGACGGTTCCCTTTATCCTGACAAATTCATTAGGCTGTGAAAGTCCCGGGCCGAACCCTTCGTATTCATCCAGCTCTTCCCAGATCTTACTTTGATGGTGCAATGTGAAGATTTTTCCGTATACCCAATTTTCGCTTTCCGGGTCAGTTATAAGAGCCGGATATTCCCCGGCATGATAGAGCCTGCCTCTTATGCGTCCTTCGCTATGTAAACGAGCATATTGGTTTAACAGAGCCCCGAAGTAATTGGACGTATGTAGTAATGTTCCGTAAACAAACAAATAATCTGTCTCATTCATATCTGAAAATTCTCTCCGGCTGTGAAATTAAAAAAAACAGTTCCAGGTCGTTGAATCTTATTAAATTAAGGCCTTCTAATGGATATTCAGAAAACGTAGTTTTTAACTGCATATTATTTTTTCAGAACTCAGATCGGTTTAAATTATTGTATGGATAATTCCCAGGTTATAAAGTATTTACAGGATAAGGACGTTCACAAGATCAAATTTGCGTTTGCTGATATTGATGGTATTCTGCGGGGAAAGGTCATTCACCGGAAGAAATTTATTGACGGACTGCAAGAAGGATATGGTTTCTGTGATGTTGTTTTTGGTTGGGATAGTGCTGATGCCCTTTACGATGGGGTGGAGGTTACAGGGTGGCATACGGGTTTCCCGGATAAACCTTGCAGAATAGATCTGAATACCTTCCGCACTATTCCCTGGGAAGATAATATTCCTTTTTTTCTGGCTGATTTCAGTGGTTCTGAGGGCGCTGCGTTAGCTTCCTGCCCGAGAAGCCTTTTAAAAAGGATTATGCACGACTGTGAGGAAATGGGATTCCATGCTGAGTTTGCTCAGGAATTTGAATGGTTTAATTTCAGGGAGAGCCCGGAAAGCTTGCAGGAGAAGGGTTTTTCGGGATTACAGCCGCTGACTCCGGGGATGTATGGCTATTCGATTCTCCGCCCTTCACAAAACAGTGCTTTTTATTATGATCTGTTTAATCTACTGGAGCAGTTCAATATAAGTCTTGAAGGCCTGCATACTGAAACGGGGCCGGGGGTATATGAGGCCGCTATTCTTCATTGCCGGGTGCTGGAGGCCGCAGACAAAGCGGTACTTTTTAAAACGGCCGTGAAAGAGATCGCAGCGAGGCATCATATTGTTGCTTCTTTTATGGCTAAATGGAATACGGACCTGCCGGGTTGCAGCGGACACATTCACCAAAGCTTGTGGAGCCTGGACCGGAGATATAATTTGTTTTACAGCATCGAGGAGGAGGGAAATATAAGTCCTTTGTTAAAGCAGTATATAGCAGGACAGCTTTATTGTCTTCCGTATATATTACCAATGCTGGCACCAACTGTAAATAGTTATAAAAGGCTCGTAGAGGGGGCTTGGGCTCCCACGACTGTGAGCTGGGGATATGATAACAGGACGACTGCCCTGCGCGTGCTGAACCCTTCGGAAAAGTATACCCGGCTGGAAATGAGGGTTCCGGGAGCGGACAGCAATCCCTACCTGGCGATGGCCGCTTCGCTTGCTTCGGGCCTGTATGGGATAAAAAACCGTCTTCTGCTTGATATAGAAGCAGTGAAAGGGAATGCGTATCAGAACAACGATGTTGAAAGATTGCCTGCTGACCTTTATTCTGCTGCTGTGGCAATGAATGAATCGCCTGTGGCAAGGGAGCTGTTTGGTGGGGCTTTTGTTGATCATTTTGTGAAAACCAGATTATGGGAGTGGAAACAATATGCCAAACAGGTGAGCAACTGGGAATTGAGGAGGTACTTTGAGATTATATAAAGGTACTTACAGATTACGAATTACGATTTACTGAAAACTGATAAGCAGCTGCCGACAGTCAACTGCTAAGCCAATTTATGGACTACTCGAGAATCATAAAAAAAGCCTGGAGAGAATACGACGCTTCCAAGGTAATTTATAAAATACAGGACATCAGTGCGTTGGTGTCAACGAATCATGTGTTCCGGATCACATTTGAAGATGATGATATTGTGATTGCCAAATTATCATATTTTGGTAAGTATGAGCATTTTAAGGAGGATCATCGTATTATACATTCGCTAGCCAACAATTTACTTTATCCTTTTGAGAACCTGCTGGCAAAGTCTCTTTTGAAAAACAACCGTGTTTTTACTTACCGTTATAAGACCGCTTCTGCAGATGCATGGGTGGTGTTCTATAATCCTGTAAGAGTACAGAAGCGACTACCAAAGCGGCTTAGTGAGGCTCAGATACGCAAGTTCGGACAGCAGATAGGAAAGTTTCATAAGGCTTGCTCGAGGATCAGGAATGTATTGCCTCAATCATCGAAGACCTTGAGTACAGATATTGTTACGCTGCTTAAACAGTTGAAGAACAAGAAAAAAAATGCTTATGACGATCAGCAGTGCGAGATGCTTAAGCACCATTGCGAAGCTTTTCAGAAAAACAGGCTACTTTTAAAGGCGGATAAATTTGAAACGATTCCGGTGTTTATTGACTGGAACATTGGAAATTTCTCGGTCACTCCGAGCCTGAAGCTTTATTCAAGATGGGACTATGACTGGTTCAGGATGAGCAGCAGGATGATGGATTTTTATTTTTTTAGCCGGGTGGTTTCCGACATTGGTGACCGTACTGTTTTCAGTTATGTCATCGGGCCAATGATGGAAGACCGTTTTATCATCTTTCTCGAAGAATATCATAAGGTAAATCCGCTTAGCGCAAATGAGCTTCGTTTTTTAAAGGAGGTTTACCGTTTCTTTATCCTGAATTATGTTATGAAAGACGGGACTTACTTTTTCAGCGAACAATATGCTACCAAGCTGCAGTCGGAGGCTTTTGAAATCTACCTGCCATCAATAGACCAGGAGTTCGACGCCGGTAAATTAATCTCAGCTTTAAACATAAAATAGTTTTTCAGAATGAATAATATCTATACGTTCAGGGAGGTAATTGATCAGTATAAAGTGGTGTTTTTCGATGCTTTCGGGGTAATAAAGAATTATAAAGGATTGGTACCGGGGATAGAGAAGACCTTTGCCTATCTGAAAGCAGAAAAGAAAGAATATTTTATTGTTACCAACGATGCCTCCAGAAGTCCGAAGCAGCTGGCAGAAAGATATCATCAGTTGGGCTTAAAGGCTATTACGGATGACCGGATCATCTCTTCGGGAATGCTGGCTAAAGAGTACCTGGAACTGAAAGTGAATGAGGGAATAGCTGCGTTTCTGGGGACACCCGAATCTGCTCATTATATAGAAAGTGCCGGTTTAAAGACCCTTCCGGTAAGTGAGGTTACAGCCCGCAATATCCAGGATGTAAACGCTATGGTGTTTCTTGATGACGAGGGTTTTGAATGGGCCAGAGATCTGAACAAAACCGTTAATATCCTTAGGAAAAGAACGATCCCTGCCATTGTGGCTAATACAGACGATGCTTATCCTCTCAATATAGGGGAGATCTGCATTGCAGTGGGAAGCATGGCTACCATGATAGAGAATATTGTGGGTAAGGAGTTTATCCGCTTCGGAAAACCTGATTCTCAAATGTTCATGTTCGCCTATGATCTCGTCAGGAGCAGGCTTCAGGTTAGCAAGAAGGAAATTGTGATGGTTGGAGATACTTTGCACACAGATATACTGGGCGGGAATAAATTCGGACTTGATACTATTCTGGTGCTGTCTGGCAATACGCTTGCAGGCGATGCTG
>JBQGEO010000601.1:0-7134 GCA_052039655.1 Pararcticibacter sp. | reverse complement strand
CTGCGGGGAAGTTGAATCTTAACCGTACTTACAACCTATAACTTACAACTTATAACTCAACATGCGTAATCTCTGGCTTTTTATCAGTAAGTATAACGCATTCTTCTTTTTCATCATTTTCTTCGTTGTTTCCATTATCCTGATAGTAAGGAACAATTCCTTTCAGCGTGCCGGAGTGCTGAATTCCTCAAATAAAATGATCGGACAGGCCTATGAGCGTCTTAATCAGTTTCAAAGCTATCTGAGCCTGGCGCAGGTAAATGATAGCCTGGCTGCAGAAAACGCACGCCTCAGAAGCGAGCTGAAAACGGCCTTCTTTGATGACAGCGTTGTTCAGAAAACGGTAAAGGATACGGCTGCCCGGCAGCAATATGTCTATATCGTTGCCCGCGTAGTGAACAACTCAGTGCATCAGAAAAACAACTACCTTACCATCAACAGGGGAAAAAAACACGGGATCAATAAAGGTATGGGCGTGATCTGCACTTCCGGGATTGTGGGAATAGTCAAAGACGTATCCGACGACTTTGCCACTATTACTTCGTTGCTGAACAGCGATACCCGTATAAGCGCCAGTATTGCAGAAAGCCAGGCATTTGGCTCACTCGTATGGGGAGAAGGAAACTATAATCCACAAATGGCGCTTTTGCAGGATATCCCCAACCATATTATTGTTAAAAAAGGTCAGCATGTTGTCACGTCAGGTTATTCAACCCTTTTTCCTTCGGGATTGCCGATCGGAAGGGTGTCGGGAACAAGAAATCAGAGCGGCGAAAGCTTTCCTGATATAATTGTCAGGCTTAATACTGATTTTGCCACCCTGCAATATGTTTATGTGATCAGGAATGTATTTGCCCTGGAGAAGGAAAACCTGGAGGCAATTAGTAAAAACAACGATGAGTAGGGTAATTATTATAAATGTAATCCGTTTTATTGTATTGATATTCATTCAGGCGTTTCTCCTGAAAAATATCGGGTACTATAATCTTTCTACTCCCTTTATTTATATCCTGTTCATCCTTCTTTTACCCTTTGAAACTCCTAACTGGCTTCTTTTTCCGCTTGCTTTCCTTACCGGGTTAACAGTCGACGCATTTTATAATACACCCGGTCTGAACGCTGCTGCATGTTCAGTCCTGGCATTTGTCAGAACGATATTCATTAACATTACAGTACAAAGACAGGGCTTTGAAAACGAGCCGGAACCCAAACTGGGGATAATGGGGTTCAGATGGTTCTTTTTCTATACAATAATACTAACCCTGTTCCACCATCTTACCCTGATCTTTTTGGAAGCTTTTAGTTTTTCAAATCTCAAATACACACTAATTCGCTTCCTTTTTTGTTCTCTGTTTACTATATTTTTAATTTTAATTTCAGAATTTATTTTCTTCCGTAAGAAAGAGCGTTAATGAATAGTTTTTTTCAGCGCAGATATGTTGTTCAGGGAATTTTCATCACGATAGCCATAATTCTGCTGGCACGGCTGTTTTATATACAGATAATCGACAAAAGTTATTTCATTTCGGCCAACTACAATGTGCTGAGGAAGGTAACCATCTATCCGGCAAGAGGAGTAATCCTCGACCGTAAAGGTAAGATCCTGGTTCAAAACGAACCGGTGTACGACCTGATGGTAATCCCAAGGGAAGTGACTCCCTTTGACACACTCGAATTATGCAGGCTTATCAGCCTGACAAAAGAGGATTTTAAAAAGAAATTTAATAAAGCCAATAGCTTTTCGCCTTACCGGGGCTCTACTCTGGAGAAACAGCTTTCCGCTGTTACGTTCGCGAAACTGCAGGAGAAGCTTTTTGAATTTCCCGGCTTCTACATCCAGAAACGGTCTGTCAGACGTTACCCGGATAGTACAGCAGCGCAGTTCCTCGGCTATATAAATGAGGTAAATGAAACCGATATCGAAAAATCACATGGGTTTTATCGTCCGGGGGACTATATAGGAAGAACTGGGGTAGAAAAGGCTTACGAGGAAGTATTGAGGGGACAGAGAGGGGTTCAGTTGCTCATGGTTGATGCCTTCAACCGGCCCAAAGGTCACTATTCTGAGGGGAGATACGACACCCTCGCAGCCGCTGGTGAAAAGTTAATATCATCTCTGGACAAAGACCTGCAGAAGTTCGGTGAACGATTGATGAAGAATAAAATAGGAAGTATTGTTGCTATTGAGCCTTCTTCCGGGGAGATTCTTTCATTCATCAGTAGCCCTGGTTACGACCCTAACCTGATGGTGGGAAGATATAAAGGTAATAACTATATGCGGCTCCTTAACAGCCCCAATAAGCCCTTATTTATAAGGCCTATCCAGGCAGAATATCCCCCCGGCTCCATCTTTAAGGTTATTAACGCCCTGGTAGGACAACAGTTCGGAATGGTAAATTCAGGTACACAGTTCTTTTGCGGAGGTGGATACCGGTATGGACGAAGGGGAATAATGAGATGTACCCACGTTCACGGAACATTGGACCTGTCACAATCTATACAGTATTCGTGTAATACTTATTACGGCTATGTGTACAACAGGATGATCGATCATGCCGGGATGCGCCCGGTAAAAGCTTACCAGAAATGGAGAGACGCCGTAGCCCGCTTTGGTGTGGGCAGCAAACTGAATATTGACATGCCTAATGAAAGAAGGGGAAATCTGCCTACAGCTGATTTTTATACACGGCATTTCAGAAGTGATAAGTGGACATCAGGATATAACATCTCTCTTTCCATTGGCCAGGCCGAACTGGGAATTACTCCCCTTCAGATGGCTAATGTAGTGGCTGCTGTAGCAAACAGGGGATTCTTTTACAAACCTCACCTGATAAAAGCCATAGGTGAGAAAAATGTTATTAAGGAAGAATTTACGAAAAAGAACAGTGTAGGTGTTGATTCCCGTTATTTTGTTCCGGTCATTGAAGGGATGAGCAGAGTCGTCAATCAGCCGGGCGGGACGGCCGCTTATTCCAGGATACCGGATATTGAGATCTGCGGAAAAACAGGCACTGTCCAGAATCCGCATGGAGAAGACCATTCCGTATTCTTCGCTTTTGCCCCCAGGAACAATCCCAAAATTGCCATTGCAGTTGTGATTGAAAATGCAGGGTACGGGGCTACATGGTCAGCTCCCATTGCCAGTCTCATGATCGAAAAATATCTGAGGGACAGCATAACCAGGCCAAAAGCATACGTTGAACGGATTCTAAGTGCAAACCTGTTGCCGGGCGCACGGCCCAGGATCCGCCCGGTACAGCGGCCAGCTGGTGACAGCACAGCACAAAAACAGGATCTGAAGCCAATTGAAACGATAACCCCAAAAGCCGTACTTAAAGATGAATAATCAAAGAAGCCTTTTTTTTAATGTTGACTGGGTGGTGATTTTGATTTATCTGGCTCTGTGTACCATTGGCTGGTTTAACATACATGCGGCGGTTTACGATCCTCTGAATCCCGGACTTACAGACCTCAGCACGAACTACAGTAAACAGTTTTTCTTCATTATTGCGGCACTGATCATCGGGTTCATTATCCTGATCATCGACGGCAAGTTTTTCAGTACTTTCTCCCCGGTTTTCTACGGGGTTACCCTTCTACTGCTTGTCGCAGTTCTCATCGTGGGTAGAAACGTCGGAGGAAACCAGGCATGGATTCCGATCGGTAATTTCCGGTTACAGCCATCAGAGTTTGCAAAATTCTCCACATGCCTGCTGTTGGCTCACTACATCAGTTCAACCAACCTGAAGATGAGTGATCTAAAAATGATTGGCATCTGTCTCCTCATCCTGCTTATTCCCACTGCACTTATTATGCTCCAGCCTGACACCGGCTCTGCTCTCACATTTACATCACTTATTTTTGCCCTCTACCGTGAAGGCCTGTCAGGATATATCCTGATCATAGGAGCTATCCTGATCGCCCTATTTGTTTTAACACTGCTCTTTAACAAACTGCTTCTGATAGGAATACTGGTCGGCATCGTCGCCCTTACCTTGATCTTGTTCCGGAGGAGCAGGAGATTCATCATACCTCTTATGATCATTCTGGCAGGCTGCATCCTGTTCATTTTCAGCGTCAATTTTGCATACCAGAACATTTTAGGGGCTCACCAGAGAAATCGTATAGACGTTATACTCGGAAAAATTAATGATCCCAGGGGGCAGGGATACAACTTGAACCAATCAAAGATTGCGATTGGATCAGGTGGTTTATGGGGAAAGGGATACCTTCAGGGAACGCAAACCAAGTACGATTTCGTCCCCGAGCAGAGTACGGATTTTATATTCTGTACAGTAGGAGAAGAATGGGGGTTCGCAGGAAGCGTAGTCGTAATTGGACTTTATCTTACACTCCTGCTCCGGATCGTAAATATTGCAGAGCGCCAGCGCTCATCATTTACAAGGATATATGGCTATGGCGTAGCCTCTATCTTTTTCTTCCACTTCTTTATTAATATCGGGATGACAATAGGACTGGTTCCTGTCATAGGTATTCCACTTCCATTCCTTAGCTATGGAGGATCATCATTGTGGAGTTTTACCATACTCCTGTTTATCCTGCTAAAGCTCGACTCTAACAGGATGGGAGTAATCTAACTGATCTGGATTATACGTTACCCGAAAATCGTCTGTGCAATATCTCGTACAGCTTTTCTACCGTTGTTTCCTTCGAGCTCCAGTTGTTTTTCTCAGCATAATTTGATTTGAGAAAATGGTCAGCTGGTTCAAATGAATCAAATCTGTTCAGAATTTCGATAGCTTCACTGTATGCGAGGCTGTATCCGTTGAAAAGCTCCTTGATAAACAACAGTTTGTCATTAAGGCTAATGATCGCCTTGAGGTCTTTAACCGGCTGATGTGTATATTTTCCCGCAACTGATTCCTGAGCTTTCTGTCCTGAGATAATATCGTTCAGAGTACGCACGGGAGCCTGAACCTGCGGAACTGGCTTTATCTCCGGTTCGTGTCTTACAGGCACAACTACTTCAGGAATTATAGGCTCTTTTACAGGTTCGGGGACTTTAACTTCAGGAACAGGGGCTGTTCTTACCGGCTCTTCCCAAACAGGCTTACTATCAGGCAAAACCTGGACTTCCTCAATTGCTGGCTTCGCCGGACCTTCACTTACCTTTTCTTCCTCAGCAACGAACGGCACTTCCGGTATACTTTTTTCCTTTGGTATAAAGTTATCGTTTAAAGGAGGAGGCGGGGTCAAAATCATTTCGGTTACCACCACAGGCTCACTTGCCGCTGCAGGTTTCTCTGCTTTAGCCTCACTTAACTTTTTCAAGATTTTAATATGATCTGCAAGAAAGTCTGCATTAGCAGAAAGCAGCTCAAGTTCAAGTTCGTTCAGACTACCCGGATTTTCGGCAATGTATTGATATTGATCATTTAATTCTGCTAAAATCCCTCCTATTTTCTTGAATAACTCTGTTTTGTTTATCATGATGGAACTGGAATTTATGTTGGTAATTCGGTTGCCAAAAGTAGCATTTAATTCTGATATTAGCCCCCTTCAAAGGGATATGCTGTTTAGCGAACTACATTTCAGGTCAAAGGAGGGTCCGAGAGGAAGTATTGAAGTGATTTGCGGATCTATGTTCTCAGGCAAAACTGAAGAGCTCATCCGCAGGCTCAGAAGGGCGCAAATTGCAAAATTAAACGTAGAGATCTTTAAACCGAAGACCGATACACGGTATGATGAAACGGCAGTTGTATCGCACGATTCAAACTCCATTCAATCTACCCCCGTTGAGAACTCGGTGTCTATTCTCCTCCTTGGAACCCACACCCAGGTTGTAGGAATTGATGAAGCGCAGTTTTTTGACGAAGGCCTTCCCGAGGTATGTGTGGAACTGGCAAACCGGGGAATCCGCGTGATTATCGCAGGGCTCGATATGGATTTCCAGGGCAGGCCCTTCGGGCCGATGCCTGCCTTGATGGCTATAGCAGAAGATGTCACAAAAGTTCACGCTATTTGCGTTCAATGCGGAGCGCCCGCAAGCTTCTCCTACCGTACGACAGGATCAGCATCCCGGATACTCCTCGGAGAAAAGGAAAGCTATGAACCCAGATGCAGGCAATGCTTCGGGAACAGCTGACAGGCAATCAGCTATTCGGCTATCAGCTATCAGCTTTTGGCAATCAGCCCTCTTTCTTCCCCACTTTCAACTTTCAACTTTAAACTCTCAACTTTGAACTTTAAACTCCTCCTCACCTCACCACACTTATCTTATGAGTCTTTACCACATTATTATACCGCAATCTCATCAGGTAAATCCCGCTGCCCAGATCGGCGAAATTATAATACAAGGTATGAGACCCCTTTTCGAGAGATGTATCCTTTAAAAATGTTTTGACCTTCTGCCCCAGTAGATTGAAGAGATCAAGGGATACCACAGCATTATCGGGTAGGTTCACCACAGCGGCTACATTATTATTATAAGAAGAGGTTACCGGGTTAGGATAGCTGTAAAGCGTTGCAGAAGACGCAAGAGCGTTATTCTTTCCATTGTAAGAAGCCTGAGCTTTCCCTAAAGCAGCCCTGAGATCATCCAGATTGTCTCCCGCCCCATAAGCAAAAGCAACCTTAACTGAACCGTTAGCCGGAATTGTAAACGGACCATAGCCGGAAACAAAAGAAATGTCGGCACCTGAGATCCCGGTTCCGGCAGATTTGATACCGGAAGACAGAGTCTCGAACTTTTCCTCATCAGTAAAATTCCCATCATTCAATATGCCCGAACCATTCGACAGCGGATAGTAAGAAGGCGTACCCTCAGATGATAAGTATTTTACTCCAACAAAAGGGGCAGAACTGTTATTGGTGCTGTAAGCATATGCAATTCTGGTCAATGCATCATATGCTGTGCCGTTAAAATCAGCATTATCTACATCCCAATCATTAAAAAGCCCGATATATACACCATTCAGCGCACCCGGATTTCTGTTGATCACTTCGTATTCTGCTACGACAAATTTGCTCTCATCAGGATCTTTTTGTGCTGTTAACGAATGTTTAACATCAATCCGAAGGCCATCGGAATTAGCACTATCGTCAAATTCAGAAATTCCGGCAATAGTACTGTCATTTGATACTTCCTTTACAGCTCTTCTTTTGATGAAATGT
>JBQGEO010000600.1:0-9233 GCA_052039655.1 Pararcticibacter sp. | reverse complement strand
AAGATAATTCGACTTCCAGTCGAGGATAAAGTATTTACCCTTCCATTCAAAGAAAAAATCTATCTTACCGTTCATCAGGCCCTCCAGTTTATGATAATTGCCAACATGGATCTCCTCACCGGGACCAGCCAGGCTCTCCAGCAAAGAGGCCCGGAATAAAGGCACCTGAAAATCAAATTCAAGCTCGTGCAGCTGTTTTCGCGCGGAAATATCCGTTAGCCTGAAGCTCTCGTTCCCCCACCTCAGTTCTGCTTTTAATACATGATCCAAAAGTGCAGACAGCAAAGCTGGATAGCCTTCCATCTGCGCCGGAGCGAACCGCTTTATAGCTTCTTCAATCGCAAACGGCCAGTTGTCCGGGTTAGCAAACTGAACATTCTCGAAGATGAAGTGCAGGAGATTTCCTGACTTTGCCCCTCTCGTCAGTTCAGTGAATATAAAATGATCATAAGCATCAGCCTGTGCACCAGCGCGGGCCAGTGAAGCTGGAGAATGCCCGGCGCTGAGCATAGAATAGCTCATTTTTCTCCAGAACCTGTCAGCAAGACTGAACTCTACAGGAAGGAAAGAAACATCCTTCCGGCTGCTGCTAAAAACCGGCCACAAATACCCGGCAGGAACAGCGGGAGGCTCATGAAACACAACAGGGCTCCCCGGTAAACCCTTTAACGTACCGGTGAATGCCGAAAGAGTAGAATTTCGGTAATAGCTGCCCGTGACCTTATAAAGATAACAGGAGTAGACCGCCCGCGTGACAGCAACATAGAGAAGCCTGCGGTTTTCCTGCTCAAGCTGCCTGTTTAGCAGATCAATCTGCTCTTCGGTCAGGCTCTCCCTGGCTGCCGACACATACTCGCCGGTTTCTGCATCTCGGAAACTGCAAAACGGATTGTTATTATTGATAACAAAATCGAGAAACGGAGCGAGAACAATTTTGTATTCAAGTCCCTTACTTTTATGGATCGTTACAATTTTAATTGACTCTTCATCACTTTCAACGCGCTGCTCGTATTCATCACCCTCGGTTTCCATTCCCTCAATTGCTCTTTTAAGCCAGCTGATGAGCTCCAGAGGCGACAGGTTCTTCCGCATTTGCACTTTATGCAGCAATTCTATCAGCTGGAAAAGATTGGTAATAATCCGCTCCCCGTTTTCAGTACCCCGTTCCAGCAGCACAGTCTTTACCGAATAATCTTTTACAAAGGCCATTAAGGCAGCGAAAACACCGCTCTCATCCCAGGCAGTCTTATATCCTGTGAACCTGGAAAGCGCTTTCTCATCGTCCATAAAAAGAATATCCACCGTACTGAAGCCGGTAAATTCGGATAACAGCGCCCTGTTTATATTCTGAATCGAAATATCCGAAATAGCGATCAGCACATACAGCAATGATACAGCCTCTTCCGACTGAAGTACTTTATCGTCCCCGATAGTTACAGACGGGATCCGATATTTTGCCAGTGTAGCTTTTACCTTCCGTCCTTCCGTATTCGTCCTTACCAGGATGCCTATATCGGCAGGGCCGATAGCCCTTTCATCCTCCGGGTTTTTGACTATCCGCCAGCTCCGGTCATTTAACAGTTCAATAACCTGAGCAGCCACAGCCTCATACACCGCATCTTTGTTCGGTATTTCAAAAACAGTAATAGCAGCCTGGACTTCGTTTTCCCTGTATAATGCCCCCTTACTGCCGGATGGAGGTGACTCGACATCTATATATTCAATGGAGTGCTCCGCATCCTGGAAATAGAAGGTGTCGAAATTTTCAGCTGGTTTAAAGAATACATTCATCGCTTCGATAAAGGCGGCAGATGAACGGTAGTTCTGATTCATTCCGTAACGGTGAGTCACAGCATCGCACGCTTTAAAGTAAGTAAAGATATCAGCCTTTCTCCATGCATAAATTGACTGTTTGGGATCCCCGATATAAAAAAGAATCACATCCTCTCCGAACGCTTTATGAAAGATCTCATACTGAAGGCGGTCGGTGTCCTGAAACTCATCAACAAATACAGCCTTGTATTTATCTCTCAGCTTTTCAGTCAGCCTGCTGCTCTCCCGCTTCACCAGTGCATCATGAAGATTCACAATCATATCGTCGAATGACATTTGGTTATTGCGCCTTTTATGCTCAGCCACTCCCCGGGATACTTTGCTTATGGCATGACAGTAAACCCTGGAAATAATCTTTTTTACAAGATGCACCAGTTCCTCGGTAACGCCGGCACAAACATCGCATTGATCCAAAACGTCCTGATAAAGCTTGATAACATAAGCCGAATCCCGCTTCTTCAGTAAAGCTTCCAAAAACGTCTCCGGATCATCCAAAAGGTTTAAAAAAGCCTTTTTCGCATGCCCGCTGCCCTCCGTTACGGCTCTTAACTTTTCCTGATTATCCCTGAGGTAGATCAGCAGATCTTTTTTTAACTGATCTTCCTTCTCTTTCAGCGCCCGGATATCCTTTATAAAACTCTGATGATCTTCATCGCACATCGAATAATCTTCCGACTCCCTGAAATCAAAAAATCTTTTACCATCAAGATGCTCCTTTACCACATTACTGATCCCCTCCCTCGACAGTCCGTATTCCACAAGAGCCTGCAACAGCTCAGCCGGGATAGTCGTAATCTCCTTCCTCCAAAACCTATTTACTTCCTCCACCAGCACCGCATTGCCGTCCTGGAGGGTTTCAGCTCCGAAAAGCTGTTGGGTTTCAAATGCAAACTCCGTCAGTGTAAGCTGACAGAAGCTGTGAATCGTGAGCACAGAGGTCTCGTCGAGGAATAGCACAGCCTCTCTGAGTAGTGATTGTATATGATCAGAGCCATCTTCAGCAATGCCCCGGTCAACCAGTTCAGTAATAATCGGATCCTTTATGGCTTCCCCCTGCGACGACTTATAAGCTAATCTTACAAAAAGTCTTACACGCTCTTCCAGCTCCGCTACCGCGGCTTTCGTAAAAGTGACCATCAGGATCTCCTTTACCGAAAACTTTTTTTCCAGGATCATCCGCAGAACAAGTATGGCAATCGAATATGTTTTGCCTGTTCCTGCACTTGCTTCAATCAGGTTACTCCCTTCAAGGGAGACTGTTATACTGTTAAAGTTTTCAATTCCTTTATCAACCTGCATTTCGCATCTTTTTATTTAAAGTATTCAGGAAAGATTTCAGTTAAAGGAGCCAGCAGATACGCCGCTGCATTCTTATATCTTTCAGAGATCCCTTCTCTCTTAAAGAATCCTTTTCCATATTCTTTCAGGATATAAGGATCATTGCAGGGTACGGAGTATGAATTAAGCTTCTTGTCCGCCACATTCACCAGGTCATCATCCGTGAGCTGAGCAACCTTTTGCGGCTGAATTTCAAAATCAGGGTACCATGCGAGGACCTCTTCATGTCCCTGCCTGTACAATAATACCAGTTCATTCAGCCTGATGATGGCCTCTTCTTTTGTAAGATGAGTCCCCCTGCAGGCGATGTTTTTATGAGCCGAAATAAAATATACTTCATCGGCCACTCCCCCGGCCCTGGCAAGAAGATATCTCAGGTAAGCATCCTGAATGTATTTTCCTTCACTTTTAGACCAGGATACATAAACCAGCTTATCTCCATATACTCCCGGCAAAGTCCCCCTCACTGTTATGGAATCCAGCAGGATTTCAATTTCAGGAACTGATTCCTTCATTCCGCCAGTATATTCCCTCATGAGTTTCCTAACCGGCGAAACTTCCAGTTCTGCACTTTCGAGAGCGATGCCGGCCATATTCTTCAGAGGAAGCCCTCCTGTTTTTACCAGCTTCTCTTTTAATCCGGAGACAGCGCCGGTATCATGATGCAGCAACACCTGCTTGAGCTGCCACTTTTCAAGTCCTCCAAGATCAAAAATCTCGGTATCACTTAACAAAATATCTTCTGTCCGATAATAAACACCCAATACATCATGGTAATATCCCTTAAAAGGATTTCTGAAGAAGGCAATAAAACTATCAGCAGAAACGTCAGAAAGGACCGCGCCAGGATCTTTTTTCACCAAAGCGTCATTCGCATTTTCTTCGGGCGCACGATCAAGGTAATTGTACAATCGCGGGTCGCCGGTCCTGTATTTCGCGCTAAAACTATGTAATGGCTGACGGGTAGTGAGGGACGCCGAATGTCCTTCCATTCCCTCTATCCCAGCCTCAATATAGTCAATCAACTCGTCGACAAGAGCTGAAGGAGGGAGTACCGTATTATCTTTAACATTTTGCCCGATATAACTGATATAGAAATAGTCTTTAGCTGATAATAATGTTTCAAGGAACAAATGTTTATCGTTCTCCTTTATGTTCCGGTCACCTTTCCTCTTTTCCTTCTCCATCAGGCTAAAGCCGGCAGGATTTTCTTTCCTGGGAAATTTGTCGTAGTTGAGTCCCAGGAGCGCCACCACCCTGAAAGGAATACTTCTCATTGGGATAAGGGAACAAAAGGTTATCCCTCCGGCAATAAACGAACTGCTCCTGCTGATAGAAGAAAGCCTTCCGATAAAACTGTGACTGAAAACCTCGTAACTTACCGGCTCTGTCACCACCCCGTTCAGTTCATTGTACTTTTCCAGCTCCTTTAAAAGCGCAGCGTGATCCTCGTCCGGCTCCTCCCCGGATTCGAAGATGAGGTTCGTTAAAACGGCTTCCACATAACTTACCCATTCCTGTACGGTCCTGTGCCTGTCGCGTTCCTTTACAGAATCAATCAGCACCTCCATAAAATGGTAAAACCTGATTATTTCAGAAGAAGCATGCCCTTCTACCAGATCGAGAGGATAATAACTTTCGCCCTTTTCATCTACAAATTCCTCCTGACCACCCATGCAAAGACTGTACATAATACGTTCCATTCCGTACTTCCAGCTTACATATACAGTATCGTCGTCCCGGTCACCCTCAATACCAAACCGAATGTTGGCCCTGCCGGTAACTTTCCTGAGAAGAGCGGTATCGGTAATTCCAAACCTCTTTCTTATATAAGCAGAATCCAGTAACTGAAGAACTTCCTCCGCTTTAAAATTCTGGCGGGAGATCTTCAGCACAGCCTGCAATGCGTTGGTGATACTATCCGAAGCAGCAAAATTCTCATCAGCAATCGTATAAGGGAAGGCATAAGGTGCATTATTAAAAACCGCCCTGATATAAGGGGCATAAGTGTCGATATCTGTCACCATCACCACTACATCACGGGCAGAAAGCTGCTCTTTTTTCTGGTCTATCAGGTATACAAGGTAATTATAAAGGGCCTCCACTTCCCTCGCCGGAGTATAACACGAATTGATGGTAACAGATCCATCTGTAAGCTGCTCAGCTGAAAGACGTTTCCTTTCTGTTTGATCCCTGTTGTAAAAGATATCCTGCTGAAGGCACTGGAGCAGAGAAACCTCTCCCGGCTCTTCTGTCTTCGCCTCTTCATAGGAGTTAATCAGTTCATCATGCTGAAAGAACAGGCTGAAGGTATTCTGAATCAGCCGCCCCCAGCTTGTCAGCAGAGGGTTACCCGAAGCTTCCTCATCCGCAGGAACGAGCCCTTTCTTTTTCAGGAATGCCAGCTGCCTTTCCGTCCGGTCCTCAAACCAGTATTCGGAAGGTGCCGGATTGAGGATATAGAAGTAAAAATCGACATAGGGGCTCAGAGCACTGAACAAACTAAGATGATAGCTGGTGATAACAGATAATCCAAAAATATGGATCCCCGGCATTCTGGCCTGCAATGCATTTGTATTTTGTCCTTTTCTGATTGCCTGTAAAATATACTGTCCCATCAGGGTCCTGTCAGGAATATTATCCTGCATCAGCAAACGGGCCCTTGTCCACAGATATTTCTGCCATTCGCCACTCCGTACATCGCCAGGGGCCGATTCATTCCATTCCCCGATCATTTCCGGACGGTATATCTGGTACTGGTCGATCAGGTCGGCTACTTTCGTTGCCAAAGCAAACCTCTTTACCTCCCTGTCGCTTCCATGCTGATAATAAGCTGCGATATCTGGAAACGCTAACAAAAACTCCCTGTCGTTCAGGATCCTGTAAAAGATCCAGGAAAGATGTTCCGGAGACATAGTACGGGAATATTTCCCCCCTAAGAGCTGATATACCTCAAAGATGATATCATTTGGTTTCAGGAAACGATAGTTTGCCGCAATTCCCATACACTCCGCCATCTGGATTTTCAGCCAGTTATTCATCCCCTCTGTTTGAGTAATGATATAATAGGGCTGAAATACCTCATTTGACTGGAATTGCAGATTTGTACACAGCCGCTTTGCGAGCTGAGATAAAGAATTAGAAACTTGCAGATACAATGCCATACTGAAATTTACCCATTAGGAAGATTCAACCTCAGACCAAGTCCCGAAGCCCTTTTTACATGACGTTCAGCCGCCTTTAAAATTACATTCTCCTGTCCCTGAACTAAAACAAAGGTGCGGGCCCTGGTCACCCCCGTGTAGAGCAGTTCCCGGGTCAGGATCTCTACGTCCTGTTCAGGAGGCAGCATCACCAGCACTTTTTTAAACTCAGAACCCTGACTTTTATGAATGGTCATCGCAAACGCTGTTTCCGCCTGGCTGATATAGCCTGGTAATACCGATTTCAGTTTTCCCTCGCCATCTTCAAACCAGACCTTCACAGTTCCTTTTTCGTCACTCCTCACAATCCCTGTATCGCCGTTATATAATCCTACCGCGTAATTATTTGATGTGACCATCACAGGCCGGTTTTCATAAAACTCAGCATTCAGACGGATGAGCCTTTTTTGCTCAAGGTATTTTTCTATTCTCCTGTTTAACTGGAATACGCCGTAATTTCCTTCACGAGTTGCACAAAGCACCCGGATATTATTCATTTTGCGCAATGCACTTAAAATATTCCTTTCCTGAATATAATCTTCATACTCACGTACAAATTCCTCGAAACGAATCTGTGAATATTCCGGATCCAGGGTAACCTGCGCATCTGGTTTCGCGATAAAATTCCGGATGGTACTCCTGTCATTGCTGATCACCGCCTTGCTAAACTTGCCAATCCCCTCTTCCCCGCTGAATCGACGGCTGAACTTCAGTTCGATGATGTGCTGAAACAGAAGATTTCGGGACGGCTTATCAGCATGTTCTTCCTGAAGCTGCCGGAAGGGTTCACTGATAAGAGAGTTAATGAACTGCGCACGTTCCTTACTGAATACATTAAGACTGTTTTGCGACTGGCACAGATCTCCAAACAAACTTCCCGCCTCTACAGAAGCCAGTTGATCTTTATCTCCCAGCAGGATCAGGCGGGTATTGTCACCTGTGGCGTCAAGTAACTTGGCGAACAAAGCGGCATCGATCATAGATGATTCGTCCACAATGACCACATCATAGCGGAGCGGGTTATCGTGATTATGTTTAAAGTAAGCAGAATCAGGAACATATTTCAGAAGACGATGGATGGTTAAAGGCTCGAGTTTCTGAAATCCGGCAGCAATTTCAGGCGCCGCTGCAAATGAAGCCGCCCTGAGGGATTCTGCCATCCTCGCCGCAGCCTTTCCTGTCGGCGCAGCCAAAGCCACCTTCAGATCCGGATCGGTCTTGTAAAGCAAGGCCAGGATCCTTGCTACGGTAGTTGTTTTGCCCGTGCCCGGGCCGCCGGTGATAATCGTAAAATTATTAAGCACTGCACTTATCGCCGCCACCATTTGCCAGTCTGCCATTGCTGCTGAATGGCTACCTGCGGCAGGCGGCGGAAACAAGGCGCTGAGAAATTCTGCCTCCCTGCCCAGCATCAGGGACCTCTCCTCAAGTATTAAATCTTCACTCTCCCTGAACTTCTGTATCCTGTTCAGAATCTGGGTCTCATAACTGAAGTATTTATGCAGGTAAAGATTATTATTGTATAGAATAAAGGGCTTGCGGTCCTCCGGATTATGCCCCACCAGGGATTCTTCAGACAGCGCAGCAGGAGCTCTGAATGCACTCTTGAAATATTCAGGGAGTACCTCTCTGTCTGTCTCCAGATCATCAAGCTTCAGGCAGATATGGCCTTCACTAAGCTTTTTAGAAACGAGCCAGGCATACGGTCGTAATGTCTCACTTCTGAAAAAACCTGCAAACTGCAAATGAACATCATTCGTTGTTGTCAGCATCCTGTATTCCTCTCCTTATTCTCCAAAGCTACGACAGAGATCGGAGGAATAAAGGAGAAAAGCAGAATTTCTTTATCCGGCTCACGGATAAGAGTGAATATGAGTCTCTGTAAAAGTTCACAAATGATAAAGCATACTGTTTTCAATAAGTTAGGTAAAATCATGAAATAAACAGAAGTTTGTACCGGAAATGATCACCCCAATGAAACTATATCAGAAAAACATACAGTTAAAAGAACGCAGCAGAGGTTTTCATCTTATCACCCGGGAGATCGTGCAGGCACTTCCGCAAATCGGAGATCTGAAAACAGGAATTTGCCAGGTTTTTATACAACATACATCAGCATCACTCTCTATCAACGAGAATGCAGACCCAACCGTCAGAGCAGATTTCGAAATGTACTTTAATAAAGCCGTACCGGAAAATGATCCCGGTTATCTCCATGACTATGAAGGGTCAGATGACATGCCTGCTCATCTTAAAGCAGCATTACTGGGCAGTTCAGTTACTATCCCTGTCACAAACGGTCGTTTGGCCTTAGGTACCTGGCAGGGAATCTATTTGTGCGAACACCGGAATTACGGAGGCTCAAGAAGTATTGTCATTACTGCCTGGGGAAATTAAGAATAACGTTCCCGGCTAAATGGGCGTCTCTACTGCCCGGTCCTGCAAGTAATCCTCTATGGTCTGAACAGATTTAAGGCGGTGATAATCGCCATGCGGGATAGATATCAGAAAATGATCTTCCAGGCTGGCAATCACTTCGATCATCGTGATAGAATCAAGCCCTACGTCTTTTTTGAGATCGGCATGATCAGGGAACGCAGATTCAGGCAAGCCAGAAACCAAACAAAGTTGCTCCCGTATCAGATCTTTCATGTTTTTAGTATTAAAATAAAATTCGTCTGTAAATTAATCCTCATACCGCTGTTTGAAGCGTTTCATTTCGGCATCGATCTGCCAGGCCAGCACATCAATTATTAATCCGCTGATCCACCTTGTGATCAGTCCGGAGCGTCTCGCTGTTACAGGCCCGTTTGCCTGTTTTCGATTAGCTTGTTCCATTGTAGTATTCGTTTAACTGTT
>JBQGEO010000599.1:0-5106 GCA_052039655.1 Pararcticibacter sp. | reverse complement strand
GCAGTGTTACGGTGTCTGTTTTTCTGAAGCTGGCAAAGCGTTATGAAATCAGTGTGGCGCATGCGGTGGTGTGGAATTATCTTGTTTGCTCTTTATTAACTCTGGTGATATACAGGCCTGAAATCAATGTGAAGGCTTTGGGGAATGCACCTTTAGGCATGTACGGACTACTTGCCGTATTATTACCGGCCTTGTTTATTATCCTGGGTTTGTCGGTGAGATATACTGGTATCGTCAGGACAGATCTTGCACAGAGGTTGTCTCTTTTTATTCCGCTTACTACTGCTTTTCTTTTATTTGGGGAGACCGCTTCTTACGGGAAGATCGCGGGGATAGTCCTGGGCTTTGCAGCGATTGTCTGCACGATTCCATGGCACAAAAGCGCGCAGAAACAAAACAAGAGCGGTATATGGATCTATCCCCTGGTTGTCTTTGCGGGGATAGGAATTGTGGATGTGTTTTTTAAGCAAATAGCGTCATTTAAGGCTCTTCCTTATACGGGATCTCTTTTCATTATTTTTTCGCTTGCATTTGTTTTGTCTCTGCTGGTATTCCTGGGGGCTATCTTATTAAAGAAGACCAGGTTCAGCTGGCTTAATCTTTTTTGCGGAGTAATACTGGGGCTTTTCAATTTCGGAAATATCCTGTTTTACCTGAAAGCACATCAGGCCCTTCCGAACAACCCATCCGTTGTTTTCTCTGCCATGAACATTGGGGTGATAGTAGCCGGGGCATTAACCGGAGTTTTTGTATTTAAAGAAAAACTCAGCCTGTTAAATAAAGCGGGACTGCTTATCGCGGTGGCGGCTATTATGATCATTGCTTTTGCCCGCTGATCTATTCGTAGCGCAATGCCTCGATAGGATCCAGTTCTGATGCTTTTTGTGCCGGGTAATATCCGAAGAAAATACCTGTCAGGGCACAAACAATGAACGATATGATAATGGAGGATTCGGAAATGATGGTCGGCCAGTTCAGCAGGGAGGCGATTGTAAGAGACGCTGATACGCCAAGAAACACTCCGATCAGCCCTCCTGTGACGCTGATCAGGATCGCCTCGATCAGAAACTGTAAGAGAATGTCTATGCCGCGGGCACCGATTGACATGCGCAGCCCGATTTCTTTTGTCCGTTCGGTTACAGATACGTACATGATATTCATAATTCCTATGCCTCCGATCACAAGAGATATGCTGGCGACAGCGGTCAGCAAGCCTGTCAGCATACTGCTGGTAGAACCAAGCGTTTTGATCAATTCTGCCTGTGTTCTGACGCTGAAGTCGTCCTCTTCATCTGTCCTCAGCCGGTGAGTCTGACGAAGGATACTGGTGATTTCGTTAGTAGCTGCATCGGAAGCAGCCTCGCTGACAGCGGAAGCATAGATACTTTGCAGGTAGGTGGTAGCCAGCACCCGTTTCATTACGGTGGTGTAAGGGGCCAGGATAATATCATCCTGGTCCTGGCCAAAGCTGCTTTGCCCCTTTTCTTCCAGGATCCCGATCACCTGGAAGGGGATCTTGTGAAAGCGGATGATCTGCCCGATGGGGTTTTTGCCGGAAGAGAAGAGGTTCTTGACTACCGTTTGCCCGAGCAGACATACTTTTGCGGAGGAACGGACATCTTCTTCGGAGAATATGATCCCGTCTTTGAGCTTTAGCTTTCGTATGTCGAGATATTCGGGACTAACGCCCTGTATAGACGAAGACCAGTTTAAAGCGCCTTTAATTGCCTGGCCGCTGCTTGCCACCTGGGGAGAGATGGAAGCTACATCGGATGCATCTCTTTTAATGGCTTTTATGTCGTTTAGTGTCAGTGTTTGAAAATTGCTTCCTGCCATGCGGACACCGGGCATATTACTCGACGGCATAACAGTGATCATATTGGAGCCCATATTAGACAGGGAGGTTTGGATACTTTGTTTGGATCCTTCTCCGATAGACATCATCGTGATCACTGCGGCGACACCGATGATGATACCGAGCATGGTCAAAAATGCTCTTAATTTATTTCTTCGTAATGCTCTGAAAGCTACCCTTACCAGATTCTCCGGATTCATAATTTTAATAATCATCTGTAGCCGGGAGAACGTCAAGGGCTTCCCGTGCTGATTTCCTGTTTTCGTTTATACTATCTTTTTGCAGGCGGCCGTCCCGCAGCATAATCGTTCTGCTGCTGAACGAAGCGATGTCGGGCTCGTGCGTAACAAAAACGATCGTCTTGTTTTGCTGCTGGTTTAATTCCTGCATCAGCGCCATAATTTCGTATGACGTCCTCGTGTCGAGGTTTCCTGTCGCTTCGTCTGCAAGGATCATTACGGGTTCATTCACCAGTGCCCGCGCGATTGCCACCCTCTGCTGCTGGCCTCCCGACAGTTGATTGGGAGTGTGGTCGAGACGGTCGGCAAGTTTTACTGCTTCCAAAGCATACATTGCCCGTTCTTTCCGTTCTTTTGCACTGATGGATGAGTTATAGAAGAGCGGCAGCTCTACGTTTTCCAGAGCACTGGTTCGCGGCAGCAGATTATAAGCCTGGAATACAAAACCGATCTTCGTATTCCTTAACCTGGCAAGTTCGTTCTTGTTCAGGTCTTTGATATTGACGCTGTCGAGAAGATACATGCCTTCGGTGGGCTTATCGAGGCATCCAAGGATGTTCAGCAGGGTTGTTTTTCCTGATCCGCTGCTGCCCATGATCGTCACAAATTCTCCTGCTTCAACATTAAACGAAACGCCCTTTAATGCCCTCACTGTTTCCGAACCTACTATGAATTCGCGTTTCAGGTTCTGTATTTTCAGTATTTTTCTGTTCATTTTTTTCTTCCCGGAGGTTTTGGCATGAATGGACTGGAGCCGGCGGCTGCCTGAGCTTCCGCTCCTCCAAGCGATCCTGTGATTAACACATCGTTTGCTGACAGTCCTTCGAGTACTTCAACCTGTGTATTGTTGTTCAATCCTGTCTTGATCTTTTTCTGAAGTATTTTGTTGCCCTGCAATGTCCATACAAAAGCATCTTGTGATAAGCCTGCATTTATTTCCGTTTTATGTGGCGGTTCTCCAGCCCGGCGCTGCGCGAGCGGTACTATGATATATTTAGGCACCAGCGAAGAGTCGGGGTTGAATTTCAATGCCTTTGCCGGGGCAAGCAGCGTGTTTTTCGATTCCTGCGTATAGATCGTAACGTTGGCTGTCATACCTGGTTTCAGCTTTTTGTCTTCGTTTGGAGCGTTGATGATGGTGGTATAAGTGACTACGTTTGAGGAAACCACCGGGCTTAACCTTATTTCCTCAACGGTTCCGTTGAATACAGAATTAAGATAGGCATCGACGGTGAATGTAGACTTCAGCCCTTTGGTAACGTTCCCTATATCAGCTTCATCCACCTTCGCCTGTACCTGCATCTTCGTGATGTCCTTGGCTATACTGAAAAGAGTAGGCGTGCTGAAGCTGGCAGCAACAGTTTGTCCGACACTTACCGTCCGGTTCAGAATGACGCCGTCTACCGGTGCGTAGATCTTTGTGAACGAAAGGTTTCTTTGGGCTGAATATAGCTGTGCTTCTATGTTTTTTACACTGGCTTTCGCATTATTATAACTGTTTAAAGCCAGTTCGTATTCTGCCCGGCTCAGGGCGCCGGTTGCGTATAATTCCTTTTGCCTGTTAAAGTTGCTTTGCTGATAGTCGAGGTTGCTCCTGGTTTCCGTCAGGCTTGCCTTAAACTGGTCTACACTTGCCTGCATAATGGAGGGATCGAGCTCTGCAAGCAGCTGGCCCTTTTTAACGGTTGAATTAAAATCGGCGTAAAGAGCCTCTATCGTTCCCGATACCCGGCTTCCGACCGCAGTGGTATCCACCGGCTGGATAGTTCCGGTTGCCGTTACGGTCTCTGCTATATCTCCCCGTTGAGGCTTCTCGGTCTGAAGGCTGACCATCTGTTCTTTTTTCCGGAAGAAAAGAAGCCATGCAAGAAGTATCAGTGCGACCGCTGCTACCGGAATAATTATTTTTCTGTTTCGTTTCATGTTCGTATTAAAGTTTTACAGGTATTCCTGAATAGAAGTCGTATATGCTTACCGAAAGCGCTGTGTTATATTTTGCCTGGACATAGGATTGCAATGCCTGGACGTAAGAGTTCCTTTGCTGGTAAAAATCGTAGATATTTGCAGCGCCAAGCCTTAACTCTTCGTTTGCAATGCGATACACCTCCTGGTTGTATTTAAATTGTTCTGATGCCGCTTGATACTGGCTTCGTGCGTTGATTGCTGTGATATAGGCCTGTTCGACAGCCTGGGAGAGTACAGTCTTTGTATTCTCAAGTGTGAGCTGCGCCTGGTCAATATTGATCTTTGCTTTTTCGGTGTTCGTTTTGTTCGTTCTCTTTGTGAAGATGGGAATAGAAAGGCTGAGGCCTGCCTGCTGGTAAAAGTTGTCACCTAATTGCGCGGATGATGTTTTGAATGCATTATTGCCCGCATAACTGGTGCCTGCTCCCATGCCCGCACTTAATACTGGCTTGTAACCGGCATTTGTTTTTTTCAGGTCGAGCTGTGCGCTTTGAAGTCCTAACACATCATTCTTCACCTCCGGCCTGTTTTGCAGGGCGTATTGCCGTACCTGCTCAAGGGAGGGGATCATGACATCGGCCATCACGGTATCGGGTTTTACAATATTAAATTCTGTTTCCAGGGGAAGCTGAAGCAGTTGTTTCAGATTGAGTAAATCCTTCCTCTGGGCATTTTCTGAAGAAGTCAGGGTATACTGATCGTTGGCAAGCTGCGCCTCAAACTGAACCACATCTTTTCTGGCGATGCTTCCTGCCTTATACCGCTGACGGGCCTGCTGCAACTGGGCAGTGGAGGTGTTTACCAGGTCCTGCGAGTAAACAATGCTTTCCTTGTCCAGGAGAATATTCAGATAAGCCTGAGTAATTTGTAGTGTCAGGTCATTTTCCTGCTGGAGAACATTGAGATTGGCCTGCTGAACTGCCAGATCCTGTTGCCGGATGCTGGCCTTCAGGTTACCTCCGTTGTAAAGTGTCCATGAAGAATTAATACCGTAGGATCCGGATGTATTTGTTCCTGAACCTCGTGTATTGGCAAATGTCTGGCTTG
>JBQGEO010000598.1:0-5679 GCA_052039655.1 Pararcticibacter sp. | reverse complement strand
AAAGTCCTGGTTCACGAAGATCACACTACTCCGATGGCGGTAGTAAATATATTATATGATGTGGGTGCACGGGATGAGAACCCCGGAAAAACAGGTTTCGCTCACCTGTTTGAGCATCTCATGTTCGGCGGGTCCGTAAATATCCCGAGTTATGACGGACCCCTGCAGCGGGTAGGCGGAGAAAACAACGCATTTACGAGTAATGACATTACCAATTACTATATTACCCTGCCGGCTTCAAATCTTGAGACTGCATTCTGGCTCGAAAGCGACCGCATGCTGAGTCTCGCGTTTTCGGAAAAGAGCCTCGATGTGCAGCGGAATGTAGTGAGTGAAGAATTTAAACAACGTTATCTTAATCAGCCCTACGGAGATGTGTGGCTTAAATTAAGACCCCTTGCCTATAAAGAACACTCTTATCGCTGGGCCACGATAGGGAAGGAGCTTTCTCATATTGAGCAGGCCTCGATGGAAGATGTAAAGGCGTTCTTCACCCGGTATTATAATCCCTCCAATGCGGTTATGGTAGTAGGAGGAGATGTAAAAGCGGACGAGGTGCATGTACTGGCAGAGAAATGGTTTGGTTCTATTCCTGCGGCAGAAAAACCCGTAAGAAAAATTCCGCAGGAGCCGGTGCAGACAGAAGCCCGTAAAGAAACAGTCATTGCTGATGTTCCCCTCAATGCCATATATATCGCTTTTCATATGCCTGACAGAAAGGACAGAGGGTATTATGAGACGGATCTGATTTCAGATATACTTTCCCGCGGAAATTCTTCGCGTTTATTTGTAAGCTTAATAAAAAATCAAAAGCTCTTTAGCGATGTAAACGCGTATGTCACTGGAAGTATCGATCCCGGATTATTCATCATAGAAGGCCAGGTTGTAGATGGAGTAGCGGTAGAAGAGGCGGAACAGGCTATCTGGAATGAACTCGAAAAGCTTAAAACCGAACCGGTACCAGCAGAAGAATTGACCAAAGTCAAAAATAAGATCGAATCAACGATGGTTTTCGCCCAGATGGGATTACTGGACAAGGCTATGAACCTGGCCTTTTTCGAACTGCTGGGGGATGCCGGCGATCTGAATTCCGAAACGGAAAGATATCTCCGGGTCTCTGCTGATGATATCCTCAAACGGGCGGGTGCCATATTCAGAAAGGAAAATTCATCTACACTATTATATCTCTCAAATAAATGATTGACAGAACATTAGCTCCTGCCTTCAGGCAGGTTGAAAATATCAATATAATAAAAGCAGTTCCTTTCGTCCTTGATAATGGAATCCCTGTACATGTCATCAACGGCGGGCAACAGGATCTTGTCAGGATAGAACTGATCTTCAATAATGTAAACTGGAACATACAGAAGCCTCTTCAGGCATTTGCTGTTAACTCTTTAATTGCAGAGGGGACCAGCAGTTCTTCCGCGTTCCAGATAGCAGAAAAGATTGACTACTACGGGGCCTTTCTTCAGAATGACTATAATTACGATGTTTCGCTGGTTACTCTTTATACATTGAGTAAACATCTTGACAATGTTCTTCCGGTGCTAAAGGAAATTGTGACCGATGCCGTATTTCCCGAGGAAGAGCTTGAAACTTTCAAAAGAAACCAGAAACAAAAACTGCTGGTTAATCTCGAAAAAAATGACTTTCTGTGCCGCCGCGTCTTTAACAATACCTTATTCGGTGACACGCTCTATGGATATAGTTCGGAAGCAGAAGATTACAACAGTGTAAGCAGGGACGAGCTTGTGGAGTATTTTCACCTTGCTTATCAACCTGAAAACTGCACGATCATTGTGTCGGGAAAGGTAGATGATAGCGTTCTTTCCCTGCTCAACAAACATCTCGGGCGCAACTGGGATAAAAGTCTTAAAGCCGCTCATAATGTATTTTCTTTTCCTGTGAAACCCGGCGGCTTTCATTATATCGAAAAGCCGGAAGCTTTGCAGTCGGCAATACGGGTTGGTCAGATTTCGGTTAACCGGAGCCACCCTGATTTTCCTGCACTTCAGGTCCTGAACACGGTACTTGGCGGTTATTTCGGATCGCGCCTGATGGCAAACATCCGTGAAGATAAAGGCTATACCTATGGTATCGGATCGGCCCTGGTGTCCCTTCAGCACGCAGGCTATTTCTTCATTGCCTCGGAAGTAGGAGCAGACGTCTGCTCTGCAACGATGGCTGAGATCGAAAAGGAGGTCAATCGCCTGAAAACAGAGCTTATTCCCGAAGACGAATTGCAGCTGGTGAAGAATTATATGCTGGGTTCGTTCCTGGGAAGCCTGGAGAACGCGTTCTCTCATGCTGATAAATATAAGAACATCCTGTTTTCGGGACTGGACTATGATTATTATGACAGGTATGTAAAGACCGTTAAAGAGATCAGCTCAGGTAGCCTGCTCGAACTCGCCGGATTTTACCTGGATTTTGATGCCTTTAATAAGGTTGTGGTAGGTAAGAAATAGATTTGTTCACCCGTGCGCCTTGCGCATTTTACAGATATTCCGTAGCTTCGCCCATGCAAGAGAAAATTATCATTCTTGACTTCGGTTCGCAATACACCCAATTAATTGCCCGCCGCGTAAGAGAACTAAATGTTTATTGTGAAATTCACCCCTTCAACCACCTTCCCGAATTTGATCAGAGTGTAAAAGGTGTTATTTTTTCAGGCAGTCCCTTTTCTGTCAGGCAGGAAGATGCTCCTCAGATAGATCTGTCCCTGTTTCACCAGCAGTACCCATTACTCGGCGTTTGCTATGGTGCCCAGTACCTTGCACATACTTCTGGCGGAGAGGTTATTCCATCTACCATTCGCGAATATGGAAGAGCGAACCTGCAATATATTGACGAAACTCATTCACTGTTAAAAAACATTCCCCAAGACTCACAGGTGTGGATGTCGCATGGAGACACCATTTCTGAGATCCCGGAAGAATTCGAAGTAATAGCAAGTACCGATACCGTAAAAGTTGCTGCTTATCATATAAAGGGAACTAAAACATACGGAATTCAGTTCCATCCTGAAGTAACCCACAGCACAGACGGAAAACAGCTCCTGGAGAATTTCCTGGTAGACATCTGCGGATGCTCGCAGGACTGGACTCCGGATTCTTTTGTCGAGAGCACGATTTCCTCCCTGCGCGGGAAACTTGGTAATGATAAGGTGGTTTTAGGCCTTTCAGGAGGAGTAGATTCTTCGGTAGCTGCTGTTTTACTTCATCGTGCAATAGGGCCTAACCTGCATTGTATCTTTGTTGATAACGGTCTTCTCCGTAAAGACGAATTTGCCCAGGTACTCGATTCTTATAAGCATATGGGACTAAACGTCAGGGGTATAAATGCCAAAGATCGTTTCCTCAGCCAGCTTGCCGGAGTTAAGGATCCTGAGCAGAAACGCAAGATCATCGGCCGGGTTTTCATAGAAGTGTTTGATGACGCAGCTCACGAAGTACAGGATGTTAAGTGGCTCGGTCAGGGAACTATCTATCCCGACGTTATTGAATCTGTTTCTGTAAAAGGCCCTTCAGCTACTATCAAATCGCACCATAATGTAGGAGGCTTACCCGACTTTATGAAACTTAAAGTGGTTGAACCTCTCAATACTCTTTTTAAAGATGAAGTAAGGAAAGTTGGTAAGACACTCGGTATCGATGATGTAATACTTGGACGTCATCCTTTTCCGGGTCCGGGTCTCGCCATCAGGATACTCGGAGATATCACCGCCGAAAAAGTGGCCATCTTACAGGAGGCTGATGCTATCTATATTAACAACCTGAAGACATCAGGCTGGTATGATAAGGTATGGCAGGCCGGAGCTATTTTCCTTCCGGTTCAGTCGGTAGGAGTAATGGGAGATGAGCGGACTTATGAAAATGTGATTTGTCTCCGCGCCGTCGGATCAGTAGACGGAATGACAGCAGACTGGAGCCATTTGCCCTATGAGTTGCTCGCAAAGATCTCAAACGAAATTATCAATAACGTGAAAGGGATCAATCGCGTTGTTTATGATATAAGTTCTAAACCTCCCGCAACCATTGAGTGGGAATAGGAAAAATAGAGGGAAAACATTTGGATCAGTATAATCCACGATATGAGAACCAGCTTCGTACATTCCTGCGGATATTAGATGAATATCCGCAGGATGGACAGCTTTCAAGATTTCTGCCGGTATTCTTCAGGGCCAATCGCCAGATGGGCTCTAAAGACCGTAAAACTGCCTCTGGATTGATCTACGACTACTTTCGGATAGGTAAAGCCGCTGCTGCGTCCAGGCCGGAAGACCGTCTTTTTATGGCAGAGTTTCTGTGCAACAAAACCAGCCAGCCTTTCTTAGCCTATTTCAAGCCTGAACTCGACCAGGATATCAGCCGCTCCGCCGACGAAAAGATCCGGATCCTTCAGAAAGCAGGGTATAACTTTAACCCCGCCGATGTTTTTCCATTCCATAAACACCTGTCAGCGGAGATTGATCAGGACGCCTTCTTAGAATCCTTTTTTACCCAGCCCGATCTTTTTATCCGGATCCACCCAGGCAAAGAAGACTTAGTAAAGACAAGGCTGGAACGGGAGGGAGTTAGTTTTACAGAACACCATAAGTATTCCCTCGTTCTTCCCGCAGGAACCAAGCTTGATCAGCTATTTCCCGAACAAAATGATTTTAATGGATATTTTGAAGTTCAGGACCTTTCTTCACAGGAAACAGGCAATTATTTCCAGCCGGAGAAAGGTGATTACTGGTGGGATTGTTGTGCCGCTTCAGGCGGTAAATCACTTCTTTTGTATCACCAGCAGAATCAAATAAAACTGCTTGTATCAGATCTTCGTGAAAATATACTTGAGAATCTCGATAAACGCTTTCGCAGTTCAGGCCTCACTAAATACCAAAAGAAGATCCTCGACTTAACCAAAGACCCGCAGCCCTTTCTGCACGATTATGAGTTCGATGGCATCATTCTCGATGCTCCATGCAGTGGCTCAGGCACCTGGGGCCGTACCCCTGAACTGATATCCCAGTTCCGTGAATCAAAGATCGAAGCTTTTCAGCGCCTCCAAAGATCAATAGCTTCCAACGTCGTCAAATACCTCAAGCCCGGCAAACCCCTCGTCTACATTACATGCTCAGCCTTCAGACAGGAAAATGAAGATAACGTACAATTCTTTACCGAAAATCTCAATCTCAGACTTGAACAGCAGCAGGTCATCAAAGGTTATCTGAACAAAGCCGACACGATGTTCGTAGCGAGACTGATAAAGGGCAATTAGCTATCAGCATTCAGTTATCAGCTGTTGGCTATTAGCTATTGGCATTTAGCATTTAGCTGTTTCATCTCCACTTGTAAAGGCCCCTGTTTAGGCAGGATCTATAACGTTCAACTTTACACTTTCAACCCCAATTTAGGCAGAATCTATAACTTTGAACTTTCAACTTTACACTTTCAACCCCAATTTAGGCATGATCTATAACTTTGAACTTTCAACTTTACACTTTCAACTCTACCTTAAATCCCCGTATTCGTCCTGAACAACTTAATTGCTATCGCCAGCAGGATCACGCCGAAGGCTTTCCGCAGGATGTTAAGCCCTGATTTTCCCAGAAGGCGCTCAAGTAAAACAACGTTCTTAAGGACAAAGTAAACAAAGATCATATTCAGGACTATACCAACCAGGATGTTT
>JBQGEO010000597.1:0-1973 GCA_052039655.1 Pararcticibacter sp. | reverse complement strand
CTTTTTTGTTTAAGACCTCAATGTAAGCTTTTTTGCCCTTTTTAAAATTATATGTTCCCAATGAAATCCACTCACCGGATGTCTGACCGCTTACGCTGACCTCACTGGTTTTGACCCCGACTGGCTTGGTACGGGTGCCATCGTAAACGATATAATTTATAGGGTCAGCCAGGCCACTGATCTTTGTGATGTATGTGTACACATGATATTTGCCCGCCGACCTTATTTGAGGGGTAAATTTTACAGACCCGGTTTTACCAGGAACATTCGTCAGCAGAGAAGGGCCGTATCCTCCGCCGCTCTTTTGCCAACTGCCTGTTATTTCTACATTTTGCGCATCGTCATTATCGATCAGGATGTCGGCAGGGCTGTTATCCGCCAGAGGATTGCTTTTCAGAGAAGCCTGTAATTTACTTACATCAATCTTTTGCACCGGCATACCGGTGTCGATAGCCTGACACGCCGCAGTCGCTACAGACTGTCCGAGTACCATGAATACCGGTTCCATTCTTATTGAACCGTAAGCGATATGGCTTGCTGACAGGCAAACCGGGACTAGAAGGTTTTCGCATTCTCCTGCCTTCGGCACAACTGCGCGGTAGGAAATGGGATAAGGGGCCGGCACTTTATGCTGTACATCTCCCTCATTCTTTACCATTCCATTGACCACAATCCGCTGGGCATTATGTGAGTCCATTGTGTAAGCAGCGGCGCCAACAGCGTCTTTTACCTCCACCTTTCCCAGGCAATGAGCCTCCGACATCACAAAATCGCTCACCATCCTCCTGGCTTCACGAACGTATAATTGCGGGGTCCAGTTCCCGTTATCTGTATATTCATCTTTCGGGTATCCCCACTTCAGCATGTCTTTGCGTAAATGCTCAGGCACGCGCGGGTCATTTCCAAGAAAGTACAGGAGGCCTTTATTATATGCTTCATGAGCCTTAAATATCAGTTCCCGCTTTGCATAATCAGCGTCGGGATATTCATAATTCATTCCAATCATATCGGTTGAAAAAGGTCCCTGATTATTGATATCCACCTTCCGGTTAGGCATGTGGTCAAATTTCAGTACACTCCCTGCCACGCCTTTAGGTTTCGCAAATTCAATATACCGCAGAAGAAGGTCATATTTTGCGGGTTCGTAATTTTCCGGTTTTTCTATAGGACGCATGTTAGCAGGGTCGCTTGTGAGACAAATCCGGAAGTTGTAAGCCTGAATCTTTTTGTCACCTGTACCATCCGGAGAAAGCGGCTCATTGCTGATGCCCCATAGTAAGCCACTTTCGGGCTTTCCTGGTGTTTTGTAGGGATCGATCCCGTCAGGAAACTGGTGCTTGTTTTTTAGCTGCACGCCGTTGATGGATTCTCCATATTGTGAGTTTGGCTCGCGGCCATAAGTATAGGAAACACCGGCCCTCGCCATCAAGTCGCCTTCATACGTACAATCGATGAACATCTTCGCCTTTACTGTCAGTGTTTCAGTGCTCCGGCCGGAAGCATCTTCCAGGAGGATCTCATCAATTCGCTGCCCGGTCTTTACCGTTTTAGTGATCCGTTTTTGATAAATGACCTGCAGGCCCGCCTTGTTTACATATTCTTTGAAAACCGCTTCGGCTATTTTAGGTTCAAATATCCATTGCTCGAATTTTCCGTAGTGCTTCCCTATCTGCCTGTAGAAGTCGCGGGCGACACCGGTAACAATCGATTTGTTGCCGATATCTGTAAAGCCAAGACCACCCGAGGATAAGCCGCCGAGCCTTTTACCAGGCTCTATGAGAAGAACAGTTTTGTTCATCTTTTTGGCAGTATAAGCCGCAATGACGCCGGCCGAGGAGCCTCCGTAAATACAAATATCTGCTTGAACAACCTTAGGCTGAGCTGCTAACCTGAAGGAGAAGAAAAAAAGGACTAGAAAGAGTGTGTGTTTCATCTGATCAGTTTTAAAATAAAGGTTCAGGTGCCCCGTCACC
>JBQGEO010000596.1:0-2062 GCA_052039655.1 Pararcticibacter sp. | reverse complement strand
TCCGTAAAGAATTTTTACGTTTTCTTTGCATATTCAACACCGGTGATATAATTTCCCATTGGGGATCTTTAAGCTCGCGAAAGTGAGTAACCATAAATTTTTGTGTGGTAACTCAAATCTATGGACAGATTCCCTCTTTTTAAATTTCAAAACATGCTCTTAAGATATTATTATTATAGGCTGTATAGCTACTTTAGCAATGGTGATGCAATTCCGTTCTTTTCTACCTTTCTGGTAATAATGGTTTTTGCTTGCTTTAATTTAGTAACGCTTATCGATATTGTTTTTTCTTTGATTTTTAGGTACAAGGTGGTCTTGCCTGTTTTTGGAGGATATGGACAATTATGGTACCTTTTAATAATTATTCCAGCATATATGCTGTATCATTATTATCTCAAAGACTTAGAAAATCATGGTAAAATAATTGAAGAGTTCAAAACAGAAACGAAACGCCAAAGGCTGATAAGTAGTATTTGGGTGACCATGTATTTTGTAGGATCAATAGGCCTGTTTATTCTGACGCTATGGTTAAGGGAGAAAATCAGAGGCTACTAATCTAATATGTATAGCGTAACATCGGTCTGTTTCTTCAATTAGAGAAGTAAAACAGCAGTCCCTGTTCGGAAGATCTTCTGAAACTCAAGATCTCGGCTGGTTGTCAGAAGAAGGGAGGGTAGTGTCGGCACGCGGCCGAGATCTCGTTTATGATTGACGGTTAATAAATAGCACGAGAAGTAATCTGCTCTGGGTGTAGCACTAACCGTCTACGAAGGAACAACGGATGGAAACGGATTTACCCGAGGTGATTTTTCAAAAGTTGCAATAGGTGTCGGATCAATGTTTTTAGGACCTCTGGGTGTCGGTTATTCAGTATCGGATATAGGTGTAGGATTATATTCGGGGCAACTTTAACAGATAGAATAGGGGCTGGAATTGATAACATGTATAAGTGATGATTTTTTTTGATTATATCTATTATAGAATTACCAAATTTTATTTTAAGTGGGATGGAAGGACTGGGGCAACCGCGATTGTAACGATAAGCCTGATCCAGATATTGCTACTCATTGACGTTGGCGTTATCTTAATGAGACTATTTTATGACCGGGATGTAACTCAAACGTTTATTCCCACGGGAAAGATTGTCATTTGTGTTGCATTTATAACATTTTCGGCATTAAATTATAATAGATACAATGGATCCTATAATAAGTATAGGTTTCGCTGGAAGGACGAATCTGAATCATCTAAAATACTTAAAGGATTCTTAGTTCTTTTGAGTATCGTTTTGCCATTTGTTCCGGTTATGTTGGTAGCAATTTATTGGTAGAGGAATGGCCGTTTCATTATTCTCCGGCGGAGGGCTTTACGGGAACTGCGTCCGGCATCAGGATTAGCGGGCGTTTGAAAGCCAGTTCATCCCAACGGGATTCGTTGAATACTGTACAGACGACAAAGACCTCGATGAAGAGCGACAGCAGCGGACAGCAAAAGAGCAAGAGCACGCAATCAGCTAAAACAAAGCAAGTAGAAAAGAAAGGATGGCTGAGTTACTGGTGGGTTGGGCTGATGGTGCTATTGGTTGTTGGAGCTTGCAGGGGGATAGTAAAAGGGAAGTTCGGAGTGACGAAGCTGTTTAAATTGTGATTGTTCCGGGATTAAATATCTCTCTTCCATTCATTTCGGAGTTGTTCAAGCTGAGAGTCGATCTGATTTTCGGTCATTTTGGTTTGAATCATGTTACGTAAAGAAGACGGCTTACCTGGGTTTTTGATTACTTTTATCAAATTCAGCTCCTCGAGTTCTTTCAATAGTCCGTATGCTTTATGGTTAGTAAGCTCTATCACAATTCGTTCCATAACTCTTTACTTATTTATTATCGTTAATCCAAAGATAAGTATTTTTCTATAAGTAGCTATTTCTACGGTTATAATGCCTCAGGGACTAAGCCCCCCCATCCTCCTCTAAATCCTTCCCTTTCCAATAACCAAAAGTAGGTGTGACCTAAATCCCTCTGCGTGTAGATTTGAGTTATGTACTACCCGCAATCTTATTTAGCAAA
>JBQGEO010000595.1:0-3108 GCA_052039655.1 Pararcticibacter sp. | reverse complement strand
CTGGACTGCCTGGGGATCAGTGATACGGGTGCAGGCGGGGGCCTGGTCAACACGCCTTCGTTCAGCCCTGCGGCGATCTTGGCGGCTTTCAGGACGACGGAGCCTCTTTCACTGGAGGAGCCTCTGAAAGCCAGGAAAGAGGCAGGGGGGCGTCACCCGGGCTTGTGTTATGCGGGGAATGTGTTGCTGGAAAAGATGGTGGAGAAGATGAGGGCGAGGGAGAAAAGGGGCAGCCGGAGGGTGCGGGCGGATGGGATACCGGGTAATGGCACGGGCAGGAACGGGCCGGAGGGTGTGGTGAAGAATGAGGGAGTGTTGAGGACTGAGGGTGATGGGGAGATGCCTTTTGTTCTGGGAAAGAGGTTTTCTCTTTAAATGTGGATTGCTTTTTAAGGAAAGGGATAGAGGGAGATCGGGGTTACAGGGAGGTCACAGGGCCGAGCTGTAAGGGGCATCCTCTGGCTGTGGCTTTGGAGAAAGAACGTATGGCGAAGCGATAAAAGGTGACATGGCAAGATGAGTGCTGATAGTTTTGCTGCATAAGTGGTGCGGGAACTGCTGGCGGGCTACACGCTCAGGCCTGCATGGAAGTGCTGGTGCATTAAGGTACATTTTAAACCTTATGTATCGCAGCCAGGTCAAAAGCACGTCCGGTCCGCCCGGGATGAACGGGGATTTGCGATATAGGACAATTTCATCTAAGTTTGTAAGATATCATAATCCGGACAGATTTATCAGACAGGGAAAAAGATGCAGCGTAAATTCGATGAGTTACTTGAGAAATACAGCTTAAAAAAGACAGCACCGCGAAACAGTGTTCTTGAAATACTTTCCGGCAGGAATGTAGCCACTTCTCAGCCTGAACTCGAAGAGATATTAGGAAAGGATATTGACAGAGTGACCCTGTACCGCATTCTTAAAACCTTTGAAGAAAAGGGGATTATCCATAAGATCATCGATATCAACGGTACTGCAACATACGCTATCTGCCAGTCGGAATGCAGCGAACACGATCATCATGACGAGCATATACACTTTAACTGCACTGTTTGCGGAAACGTATATTGCCTGAATGATATGCACATTCCGCCCGTAAATGTTCCTCAGGGATTTAAGGTAGAATCTGTAAGCCTTATCGTCAGCGGAACATGCGATAAATGTCAAAACGAAAAAAAGGATTAAACCAGCCGGTCCCTAATCACCAGTGTTCCCGCCATGATGTCGTGAAGACATTGTTGCCTTCTGTTAAAAAAGCCTGTAAGATACCCGATACCCAGAGTTAAAACCGGCACAATTTTAAAAAGGTTACGCGAAAGACTTCTTGAAAAGCTGATCCGGTTCCCCTGTTCGTCCGTCACCTTAATTCCAAGCCAGCTTTTTCCGAAAGTGCCCTGCCTTTCCGAAGCTTCCATGAACACCCCGACAATGATCTTCGTTACAGGGATCAGGGGGATGCCCGTCAGTGAAAAGGCCACCCGCAGGTATTGCGATTCAACAAAGGAAACCATAACAATTAAGAGCAGTACATACACGAAAACTACCAGTATATAATCAATCGCTACTGCGAGTAAGCGGCTGTCGATTCCCGCGTAATACTGGGGCGCGGGAATAGCACTATGTTTAAAACCCATGAGGTCACAAAGCTCTGCCACCTCCCGCGCCTCTTTATAATCGGCCATGCCTCTTGTTTTCACGAAAGTATCCGGACTGATCTCCAGATCTTTCAGCTGATCTTTAAAAAAAGGCCCCTGGGGTTTGCCCCCTATAACTACGAGATATTCATCTTCCTGCATATTAATACCGTTCTACGACAAACTTAGAAAGCCCTCCTTCAAAGTCGATAATGATCTTCCGTGAAGCGGAGTTGAAGTTTGAAGTAATATACGAACCGTCAGATTGCTTTTCAAAACCAGCGAACTTATTCGATGATAATCCGGAATCTGTATTAATCCTGCAGGCAGCACCGGAAGGGATTGAAATATGTATTTTAGAAACGCCCGTTTCAATCTTTATATAGGTCTCAACTGACGGCTCTCCAAGCTTCATGTCCAGTTTTGTTGCCCCTCCTTTGAAGGTCAGTTTTTTTATTTTGAAGGCAGAGAAATCGAAATTGGCCTTTCCGGCTCCGGTCTCCACGTTAATATCCCATACCGGCCTGGAATTGAGAGAGATGATTGCACGGTTAGGCGTATCTTCGCCTAATGTCCAGCTTCCCTCCGTCATTTTAAAATCGATGGTTTCTGAACTGTCCCTGGAAGTTTTCTTCAGCGAATAACTTCCTATACTGCTGGTTACCCTGGCCGAAAAGAGATCACTGGTAGTATCCCGAAGTTCGTATGCGGTAGCGCCTCCCGAAACATTGAGGGTAGCCACGCCTGCGCCTGCCGTGTATGGTTCGCTATAGACCTGATACTTTGATTCCTTTGACGTGCGGCCTTTGTCGCGATCATTGTGAAAAAACCACTGTGCCTGATCATCTGATTCACGCGAGGCACCCTGCCATCCTATAAAACCCAGAGCAGCAATAGTAAGAAAAACAGAAACCAGCTCACCTGTTTTGGAATCGCCCCGCGAAAAGAGCATGTTTGCTCCAATCAGGATGAGGATGAGCGGCCAGAACCGCCACACTACAATCCATTGGAAATTTATCACATCAAAGTTTTCAAGAAGAAGGATCCCTCCAACAAAAACAAGGACAAGACCCCAGATTATTTTATCCGTTTTCATAATTTCTAAGCTAATGGCTGATCGCCCGGTTGATCTTTATCATTTGTTTCAAATCCTTTTGATTTCCCCCCTGTGCTGTCTGCCTCGCTAAAGGTATTTTTTTTTCGCGAGTTTCCGAGAATAAGAACACCGACAACAATCAATACAACGGGCCAAAGCTTCTGCATGGAAAACCAATATGGGATATAATCAAATTCCCTGAGCATGAAATATCCGCCAAGGGCAATCAGGATGACCCCGGCTATATACCTTCCCTTTCCTTCCTTCTTCAACGGAGGAAAGTCAAATTCAGGCGGCCTTTTGTAATCTGTTCCACTCCCGCCCTGATAGTTGGGGTCATACTTATTACCGTAGGCTTCAAAGAATGGTTTTGGCGGCACT
>JBQGEO010000594.1:0-2732 GCA_052039655.1 Pararcticibacter sp. | reverse complement strand
ATACTGAAAGAAGGATTTTCTCCCTGAAACGTACGCCGGGGCGAGTTGAGGATCATAAAAGTCTCTGCCACAAAATTGGCGGGAAAGTTAAAGGAACCACTGATAAAAGCCTTATACTGGGCATAGGTTTTCGACGTTGCAGCAAAATCAGTAAACGCATCCGAAGCCGTTGGCTTGTAGGTAAACACATCTACATTCCCCCTTAACGTCAGGTTCTTCACAGGATTTACAGAACCATAGAAGCTGGCACCAAACGAATTATTATCCCCTGTATTATCATAAGTAGTGAACACCACCTCCTTACCGTTATAGGTATCCGGCCTCGAAAAGCTCTCGATAATGTCAGTAGTATGCCGGAAGTACACCGAGGTATTGATCATGGATCCGGGCGACAGCATCGCCGAATAATTCAGTTCCAGCGAATGAGTCACCTCTGGCGCAAGCTGCGGGTTTCCCTGGCGCTGAGACTGTTCATTGCTGACATCTCTGAACGGGTTCAGGAACTGCAGGCTTGGCCGCTGGATCCTCTTGCTATAGCTAAATCTCACGGACTGGAAATTCTTCAGAGTCTTTGAAATAGCAAAGCTCGGGATGAAGTTGGTATAATCGTTTGAAACCGGGGCAATACCTGAAGCTGCATTTTCAGAACGACCTTCAATGTCTGTATATTCAACACGGCCGCCAACCTGCAGGCCCACTGTTTTCGACATTTGCAGGCTCAGCACAGTATATCCCGCGTAAACATCCTGATTATAGGTGTAGACGTTAGACAGCAGGTCATCAAAGACAAAACCATCCCCGGCCACAGTATAAAAGTTAGAAGGACTCTTAATATCCCTGAATATTCCTTTTCCTCCCGCCTCAAGCTTCACCACTTTGCTCAGCGGAAGAGTATAATCCAACTGAGCGGTATATTCGTCATTTTTTGCATGATTATCCCCCCTGACGTCAGCAAAAACATCCGAAGAATAAAGAGTAGAGAAATCAGTATTATTCAAACTATGACTCCATTGTCCGGCCAGGCTTAGCTCATGCCCCTGGGTTTTAAACTTGTGAGTATAATCAGCATTCCAGTCAAAACCACCGAACTTCGTTTTATTGTAATTATCTCTATCGTATGCTTCCAATGCGACCGAGTTATCGCTCCTGGAATTACTGGTTGTTCCGTCAGTCTTAAACCGGCCTTCATTCAACCGGATACCGGTAGATAAACTGTTAAAATCATTAAAATCATAACTGACATTTCCCGAGGCCATATATCCGTAACGGCTGGTGCGGCTGTTTCCTCTCTGTAGTTGCGTTGTTCCGGATGAAGGCGTAAAACTGTTAAAGGAAAGATTCGTCGTCTGAGGCCAGGTAGCATTCCCGCCAAAATTTGTCGTTACACTCAGCTTATTCTTATTCACATTCAGGTTAGCATTCCCGTTATTCTGCCGGGTACCTACCCCACCGCTTACAGATCCGCTCACCCCGCTCATTTCCTTTTTCTTGGTAATGATATTGATGATACCTCCGGAACCTTCAGCATCATACTTAGCAGAAGGGCTGGTGATCACTTCAACATTCTTGATCTGGTCAGCAGGCAGCATTCTCATCGCATCTGCCGCGCTGGCCGCTACAGCGCCCGTTGGCTTGCCATTGATCAGGATCCTGACGTTCTGATTACCCCTTAGAGAAATATTTCCATCCTGGTCTACCGACACCATGGGTACCTTCCGCAACACATCGCCCGCATTTCCTCCCGATACAGTTGCATCCTTTTCTGCATTGTACACCACCTTGTCTACCCGGTTTTCCACCACCGGAACCTCTCCGGTCACAGCAACTTCCTTTAATACATTCGCAGAAGGTAAGAGCAGAAGCTTGCCGGCATTCTGTTCCAGCTTGCCAGTCTCAGCTGTCACCTTCACAGACTTTGCCTGATATCCCATAAAAGAAACCGTCAGCTTATACTGGCCCGGTGCGACATTTGCAATCTTAAAATTCCCCTTTCCGTCCGTAAGGGCTCCGTTTATATTTTTTGTAGTACCCCACCTGGCAAGCGATACTGTGGCATACTCTACTGGTTTTCCGCTCAGCGAATCGATCACCTGCCCGGCAATCCTGCTCCCTGCCTGTGCCATCCCGGCAGGCGGTGCTCCCGTAGCCGGTGCTTGGGCAAAAACCACACTACAGCTCCATAAAGCGGCGATCAATACATAAAAAGACTTCATCGTGTTGATTATTTTTCAATATTAGTTGTACAAGGCCGGTGTTTTGTTACAGGCAAATTGTTATTTCTGTTAATCCAACAAACCGGCGTAGTTCCTCACTACGCCGGTTTATCTGCATACAAATGCTTTTTCTGCGGCTTCTCAGTCCTCACCAATCCCCTTCCACATACTAATTCTCTTTTCACAAGGTACCGCCGCATTCAACAGCCGATTGCTAATAGCTGATTGCTGACAGCTACTTGCTCTAAACCACAATATTTACAATCCTTCCCTTCACCACAATCACTTTCTTTGGAGTTTTCCCCTCCAGGTATTTCTGCACATCAGCATTTGCCAGAACAAGCTTTTCCACCTCAGGCGCTTCCATCGTCAGCGATATGCTGAGGTTAAGACGCATCTTGCCGTTCACCGAGATCGGATAAGCAAACTCATCCTCCACCAGATGATCCGGGTTAAACTGAGGATAAGCAGCATACGACAAAGATCCGGGCTCATTACCAAGTAAATGCCACAGTTCTT
>JBQGEO010000593.1:0-4005 GCA_052039655.1 Pararcticibacter sp. | reverse complement strand
CAGGATTGTCAGATCCCTGGAAGGCACCGGCACTAAAGTGCTCGATACCAGAAAGACCACTCCCAATATGCGTTTTCTGGAGAAGATGGCTGTCAGGATCGGCGGCGGGGTAAATCACCGGACCGGCTTGTACGACATGATCCTGATCAAGGATAATCATGTTGACTATGCAGGGGGAATTAAACCTGCGCTCCTTGCAACAAAGAAATACCTCGAAGAGAAAAAACTGAACATTCCCGTCGAAATTGAGGTTAGGAATATAGAAGAGCTGGTAGAAGTGACAGAACTGGGTGGAGTAGACAGGATCTTACTTGATAATTTCAATTATGATCAGCTGAAGGAAGCTGTCAGGCTTATAGCAGGGAGGTTTGCAACAGAGGCTTCCGGCGGCATAACAGAGGAGAACGTTGCTGAATATGCCCGCTGCGGTGTAAATTACATATCGATGGGCGCTTTAACGCATTCTGTTAAGAGCCTGGACATCAGCCTTAAGGCTTTTTAATTTGTTATAAATGATAGATTGCATTATTTTGACTTTTCTTTTTTAGTATAATTGCAGGCTGAATGATATCCATATATTCTGTTTCGGCGCTCATTGCTGCTTATTTGTTTGGATCAATTCCCAGTGCTGTATGGATTGGTCAGGCCTTTTACGGAATCGATGTCCGCGAATATGGCAGTGGCAACGCTGGGGCGACCAATACCTTTCGGGTGCTCGGAAAAAAGGCGGGTATTGCCGTCATGATTATTGATATATTAAAGGGATTTACTGCTACAAATCTTGCTTATTTCATAGGTCTTTCAGTTACCGGACCTCAGAATTCCATCCAGTTCGTCAACTACCAGTTAGCCCTAGGTATTACGGCAGTTATGGGACATTTATTTCCCGTTTTCGCCGGCTTCAGAGGAGGGAAGGGAATTGCTACTTTGTTCGGGATGGTTCTGGCCGTACATTTTGATGCAGCCTTATTTTGTGTATCCGTATTTTTGATCGTGCTGCTGATCTCAAAGTACGTCTCGCTTAGCTCGATTATAGCAGGTTTTTCTTTTCCGCTGAGCATCATATTTGTTTTTCATTCCCCCTTACGTTCGGTGGTGCTTTATGGCATGTGTATTTGTGTTCTGATACTGGTAACGCATCAGAAAAATATAGAACGCCTGCTTCGCGGCAAGGAATCAAAGGTGAATGTTTTCAGGAAAAAAACAGCTTGAGGCTGTTGTCTGTTAAGGTACAAAATAGATTGATCAATGAAACGAATTAAAACATTTAGTACAGTTATAGCTATTGCTTTTACCGCCGCCTGTTCAACAGTGCCCCTGACGGGAAGGAGACAGTTTAATGTGGCAAACTCACAGGAAATTCAACAGCAGGCAGTTGCTTCTTATAAAGAATTTCTGAAAGACCCTAAGACGAAAGTAGTATCTTCCGGTACAGATGCTCAGCGTGTTAAAGCTGTCGGTACCCGTATCGCCAGTGCGATTGAGAAATATTTAAGGGAGAACGGCTATGCCAACCAGTATAGTTTTAGCTGGGAGTTTAATCTTGTTCAGAGTACAGATATTAACGCATGGTGTATGCCGGGAGGTAAAGTTGCCGTTTATACGGGAATTATGCCTGTAGCTAAGACGGATGACGGATTAGCAACAGTTATGGGACATGAAATAGCGCATGCTATTGCACGCCATACTGAAGAACGTTATTCGCAGACTATGGGAGCCCAGGCGCTCGGAGGAGTAGTAGGAGCCGCTGCCGGATCTGAAGCAATCAACCAGCTTTACGGCCTCGGCGGTCAGCTTGCTCTGCTTAAATATGGCCGCAGCCAGGAATCTGAAGCAGACAGACTGGGCTTGATATTCATGGCAATGGCAGGATACAACCCTAATGCAGCTGTTTCTTTCTGGCAGAGAATGGCGTCTTCTAAACAAGGCAACGGAGCTCCTCCGGAATTTCTTAGTACGCACCCAAGTGATGCAACGAGGATTGCAGACATCCAAAAGCGTCTGCCGGAAGCTTTAAAATATTACAAAAAATAGTATCAGAAGTCTTACAAGTACCTGTCTATGGTATTTCAAAGATTTCATTCATAGATAAATAAAAAGAGGATGTGTCATCACATCCTCTTTTTATTTATAGCAAGTCTTTCCGTGCTCAGTTCTCATCCTCTTCTTCAAAAGAAGTTCCCAATGTCTCCAGTATTGCCTTCGCTTTGAGCAGGCACTCTTCATATTCTTTTTCCGGGTCTGATGCAAATGTGATCGCACTGCCGGTTTGAAATGAAAGATATCCGGATTCTGAATCATACAGTAGCGTCCTGATAACGACATTCATATCGAAATCCCCTTCAGGAGTGAAATATCCCACAGCCCCTGAGAATATTCCTCTCCTGGTTCGTTCAAATTCTTCTATGAGCTCCATCGCCCTTACTTTCGGTGCGCCTGTCATCGACCCCATGGGGAAAGCACAGCTTATAATTTCTGTATTGTCAGTATCTTCTGAAACCTCGCACGCAACTGTCGAAATCATCTGATGAACCTGCCTGAAAGAATAGATGCCAAACAATTCTTCCACTCTCACCGTGCCGGGGAGCGCACACCTGGTGAGGTCGTTTCTCACCAGATCAACGATCATGACATTTTCAGATTGCTCTTTCGGATTGTTTCTTAGCTCTTCCTTCAGGCGGAGATCTTCCTGTAAATCGTCACTGCGCCGTGCCGTACCTTTGATCGGCTGGGAGATGATCTTATTTCCCCTCCTGCAAAGGAATCTTTCGGGACTTGCAGAAATGATAAACTTGCTGTGATATTTAAAGAATACTGAAAATGGAGCGGCAGAAAGATTATTGAGCATTTTAAAGGTGCTCAGCGGATCTATGACTGCATCTTCCGAATAGAATTCCTGGCAGAAGTTGAGCTCGTAAATGTCTCCTCTTGCTATATGATCCTTTATCCGGTTGACGGTGCCGACATATTCGCTGCGTCTAAAACGCTTTTTTACAGGTTTTTTAAGGGAGGGGGGAACTGGCTGAGCGGCTATTCCGGCTTCGATCTGCGAAACTAAGCCCGGTATAGCAGATAAAATTTCTACCTGCTGTCCCCTGATGATCAGGATATGGCTGGGAACAAAAAAGAAGAGATCATCGAAGCCGAGATGGTCCTGTCTGTCTGAATGAAGCTCTTCAAGCTCATTTTTCAGGTCATAAGCGAGGAAACCCGGAAGCCAGCCACTATGCTCCTGCAGGAAGCCCTTCAGTTTCTCCAGCATCTGGCTGCCGCCGGCGCCTTTAACTTCAGCGTTCAGGCCTGCTGCTATCAGCACATCAAAAGAGGTGTAGCCGTCTTTATATCCGTTTGAATCAAAATAACAGGCCACTTCCTGAGAAGTGGCCCATTGCAATGCTTTTTCTTTGAAAACAGCTATATCATCCGGATAATGGTATGATCCTTTCATCTCCGGAGTATATGGATTAACTCAATACAAGAGTCTGAACGCGGTCTGGTCCTACAGAAAGATATTTCACCGGAACGCCGAGTTGTTTTTCGATATATTTAACATAAGCCATCAGCTTATCAGGAACTTCTGCCAGGGTTTTGATCCCTGTCAGGTCTTCATGCCAGCCGTCAATTTCTTCAAAAACAGGTTCTGCTTTCACCGTACAGATGTCATATGGCATATAGTCGATCTCTTCGCCATTATATTTGTAGTGGGTACAGGCATAGATCTTTTCAAAGCCGCTCATCACATCAGCTTTCGTCATCACGAGATCTGTCACACCGTACAGCAAGACAGCATACCTGAGGGCCGGGATATCGATCCATCCGCAACGACGCGGGCGGCCGGTAGTCGCTCCGAACTCATGGCCTACACGACGAAGTTCTTCTCCGGTTTCATCAAACAGCTCTGTAGGGAAAGGGCCTCCCCCTACGCGGGTACAGTATGCCTTAAAGATACCGATAACAGAGCCTATTTTATTTGGAGCTACTCCTAATCCTGTACACGCACCGGCA
>JBQGEO010000592.1:0-3928 GCA_052039655.1 Pararcticibacter sp. | reverse complement strand
AGCATTATACTTGCATCTGTGGTATTTGGAATCATCTATGGCGCTTCATTCCTTATCACAGGAACAGGGGATTACGCATTCATATTCTTCCCGGGATTCATAACCGGTTATCTCATATATGTTTCCATGCATTATGCCATTCATGCCTTTGCGCCTCCCAGGGGTTTAAAAGCAATATGGCGCAACCATCATCTGCATCACTATAAAGAACCCGAAAAAGCCTTCGGTGTTAGCTCCGTGATCTGGGACGTTGTTTTTAATACGCTTCCCGCGAAGGAGGAAACAAAAGTAAACTCATTAAAAGGGAACCGGCGTTTAGAAGAAACCCGTACCCCTGAATAAAGCATTAATTCTTTAAGATCTTCACTTCGGTGCGCCTGTTGGCCTGTCGTCCTTCTTCCGTAGAATTGTCTGCCACCGGGCGTGATTTCCCATATCCTTTAAAACTTAACCTAGATGGATTTATCTTCTTTGATATAAGGAAATTATATACATTACGAGCCCTGTTTTCAGAAAGCAGTTCGTTGGCCGCATCGCTTCCCTTATCATCTGTATGACCGGTAATTTCGATGACAGCTCCCGGGTTAGAGATCATAAAGTTCAGGAGGTTATTCAGTTCAGGCATGGACTCAGCCATCAGTTCATCTTTATTGGTTTCGAAAAAGATATTCTTCAAAACCACCGTTTCTCCGGCAATAATCTTTTTAAGTGGAATGACTATCCGGTACGGTTTCTTATTATTAGGTCCCTGTGCAGGTGAAAAATTCTCCGAGTGAAAAAGATAGCCTTCTTTAAACACGGTGAGTCCGAACATCTTTCCCTCAGGCATAGTTGCCAGGAAGCCTCCATTTTCGTCCTCACTCTCCTCGTCGAAGATCACAGTATTCGATTTCAGTTCTGTGATCCTTACGTCGGCACTCAGCGGCGCTTTTGTTGCAGCATCTATTACTTTACCTTTAACGTAGGTAACCGGCTGCGGACGGTTCTTCTCGGGAAGCACAAATGAGTAGATATCCATCCCCCCGAATCCACCCTTCATATCAGATGCAAAAAAAGCAGTCTGTCCGTCGGCTGTTACTGTTAACCCGCTTTCTTCTCCCGATGTATTGATCGGATATCCCAGGTTTTCGGGCTGCTGCCATTTTCCGGTTGCATCCTTTCTGCTGACATAAAGATCGCGGTTGCCGAAACCGGGCCATCCGTTCGACGAAAAATAAAGCGTGCTGTTGTCAGGGTGTATGAAAGGGGAGTGTTCGTCGAAGGATGTATTAACAGAGGGCCCCAGGTTGACCGGCTTTGACCATTTTCCTTCGGGCAAAAGGCTGGCCTGCCAGATATCGTATCCGCCCATTCCCCCAGCCCTGTTACTGACGAAATACAAGGTCCTGCCATCGGCGCTCAGTGAGGGCTGCGACTCCCAGCCCGCGGTATTTACAGGGGGGCCGATGTTAAATGGCTCACTCCAGTCTTTTCCTTCCCGTTTACAAACATAGATATCACATCTGCCAAGGCCTTCGGGACGATTACAGCCCGTAAAGAAAAGATAAAGGCCATCAGGAGAAATACACTGCGCTCCTTCGTTGAAATTGGCGGTATTGATTTTCGAGCTGAGGTATTCAGCCTTTCCCCATTTATCTGTGTCCTTTAAGCTCTGGTAAAAATCCTCATTGTTATTTACGCGTCTTGTAAATATCAGCCGGCCTTCATCCGCCGTAATCACCGGCAAGTACTCCTGGTACACAGAATTAACCCCTTCTCCCAGGTTTACAGGCTTAAAAGGAACTGGCTTTCTGATCGCTTCAATACTGAACCGGCAATCAGCCATGTGTTTATTGACTAATCTTTTGCTGGCGTCCGAAAGTCCGGGATAAGAAGAATACTTTATAAAATGTTGAAGTGCATTGGCATAATCTCCAAGATTCAATTCACTTTCAGCAAGCCCATAGTAAGTAAGCGAACTGAATTCGGGAGCGAGGTCCAATACCTTCCCGTAATAAGCTGCAGCATCCTTATGATTTTTAACCTTCCTGGATAAGTCGCCAAGTTGCTGGTAAGCCGCCGTAAACTTGTTGTCGGCAGCTACAGCCCTCTGTAATTCTATGATCGCCGCCGGATACTTCCCTGCAGATATGTAGCGTCCTGCCTGCTCGTAATGGTTTTGTGCCTGGATGTTTTCTGACCTGCGTCCTTCCTGCGCTTTAAGCAGCAGGGAAGAGGTCAGCAGGAAAAAAATGAAAATGTACTTCATCGTATCTCATAATGCTCAATCTGCGAAGATTTCACTCAGGAAGATTTTCATATGTTCCCAGGATCGCCTCGCAGCAGATTCATTATACGCAGCGCCTTTAGAATTGTTATCCCCGGCTGAAGGTTCTGTGAATGCATGAACAGCATCAGCATAATAGATCATCTGCCAGTCTGCTTTTCGGCTTTTCATTTCCTCCCTGAAAGCAGCGCACTGCGTTTCCGGCACATACGGATCATCTGCTCCATGCAGCACAAGCACCTTAGGCCTGATCACATCCGCTTCCTGCTTATCTTCTCTTTTATCCAGCCCTCCGTGAAAAGAGACAACTCCCTTAATGGGGAAATTTGCCCTGGCAGCTTCCAGTGCACCGGTTCCGCCAAAGCAGTACCCGATTACGGCAATTTTGTTCTCATCAGCACCTGCCTTTACCAGCTGTTCGATAGCAGCCTTGATCCTCGACCGGAAAACATCACGGTTGCTCTTGTAAAAGCCCGAGGTTTTGCCGGCCTCCGCTGTATTCTGCGGGCGCTTGTCTGCTCCGTAGATATCAGCAGCAAAGGCATAGTATCCAAGCTCCGCAAGCCTGGATGCCGAAGTTTTTATAAAATCATTGATTCCCGTCCATGCATGGATGATCACCACACCAGGTCGTTTTCCAGTACCCTTTTTGGGTATCGCCAGATGGCCTTTCAGAACTGTACCGTTATCTGAATAAGACACATCCTTTTCCTGGGCAAGTCCTGTCAGGCTCATGCTCAGGAGCAGAATACTCAGAACAGATTTATTCATAGAAGGTTAATTAGTATTACAAACTTAACGAATTGTTTTATAAGTTAATCCGGATTAAATACCAGTTTAACATTCTCCATTAAGGAATGTTCAGATATTTGTGTGTTTGTAAAGAAATTTCCCATTTAGGATTCGCCTTCACATATTCGATGATCATAGGCGTGACTACCGGCGCCTTCGACCATTCAGGCTGAAGATACAATTTGCAACCGGGTGAAACTATCTCTGCATATTTCTCAGCCCATTCAAAATCACTTTTATTAAAGACAATCACCTTTAATTCGCCAGCCACGGGCCCGATAGATGGAAGCGGGGCTTTGAACTTTTTCGGCGAAAGACAGATCCAGTCCCACTGTCCTGAAAGGGGATAGGCACCCGAAGTTTCAATGAAGGTTTTTATCCCTAGTGACTGCAGTCCGGCTGTAAGAGGTTCCAGGTTATACATCAGGGGTTCGCCGCCGGTGATCACCACCGCTTTTCCCGGATACATGGACGCATTTTCAATGATCCGGCTGACGGGCGTCAGCGGATGAAGTTCAGCATCCCAGCTTTCCTTAACGTCGCACCAGTGGCAACCAACATCACATCCCCCAAGCCTGATAAAATAAGCTGCTTTTCCACTATGATAGCCTTCACCCTGGATAGTGTAAAACTCTTCCATTAAAGGTAAAACCGATCCGTCCTCTGGTACTTGATTTGTCATGAAGGGGGCAAATATACCGATAGTTTCGGTTGATGACTAAACAGACGCATAAAATTGCAGCAGAATGATGTTATTTAGTAAATGCGAAAACTTAATACTTGTCCGTCCGGTTATATCATTGGGAAACATACATTCTTCAAATGATAAATATTCAGGAAATAGATAAGCTGACAGAGCAGTTTTATAAA
>JBQGEO010000591.1:0-4252 GCA_052039655.1 Pararcticibacter sp. | reverse complement strand
CTGTCTTGAGCCGATGAAAATTCTTATCTACTAATTTCTTAAACTCATACATTACCTGATACTGTCTGTTAATGGACTTATCAGAGTTCAACAGGCATAGTTCGCATACTCTGTTATAATCATAAAGTATCTGCAATACGTACAGCCTTGAAATTTCAAGACAAAAAGGCGACTGGCTCTCTATTTCTTCTTTTATTTTTCTGAATTTATATAGTGTGTCACCAAAGTTCCTTTTTTCCAAACTGAAAATTGGCGGATAATCCGGATTGATGAACAACAGTTCTTCCATGATCCCGCTTTTTACAAATCCTTTCTTAACGAAATCGGGCTGAAACAGTAAAAGGCAGGCATCAAAATCCGTAGAAAAATGTCTGATGGAAAAAACGGTATGAGGCGGAACGATAGAGACAGTATAAGGCTGTATGGAAAAATTGTGATGACCAACCACAATATCACAATTCCCCCGCGCGCACAAAATAACCAAATGAAAGTTTAACTTAACTGCATCAATAGGTTTCAGGCATTCGTTTACCCTAAAGACAGAACAACTTGTATCTTTAGCATCATTCGGCTGAAGACATAAATACTTCCTGATGAAATCTTCTGCTTCTAAAGATTTTACAATCATATTCTACCAGTTATTTTCCGATACATACACATTGCTGTTTTCCGGTGACAGGGAGCTATATTTATAGGCATCCTGTCAAACAGTACCGCGTTGTGACAGACTTTTAAGCCAAAAGTATGCGTTTTGCACGGATATGCAAGCTACGCGAAGAGAAGCGTGCCGTGCCGGGTCAAAGACCCATAACTTATAACAGAAATTTCGCTTAATTTTGAACATGAATGTAATTGGCCATACCATAAATAACATAAGAATAGCAGAGATACAGGAGGAGGCTGCTATTATCAGAAGGCATGAAGAAGCTCTTGATCTTCTGGGTGATCTTTATTATCAGGGATTCGATGGAATAATTATCCGGAAGCAAAATATCACAGCAGATTTCTTTGATCTGAAAACCGGCATTGCCGGTGAGATACTTCAAAAGTTTTCCAATTATCGTGTAAAGCTTGCCATTATAGGAGATTTTTCATCTTATACTGCAAAAAGTATTACCGACTTTATATATGAAAGTAATAAAAACGGTCATGTCAATTTTCTTAGTTCCGTAGAAGAAGCATTGACAAAACTATCCGGTACCGTATCATAAACTTTAACTTTTCGTTTCCGGCTAACCCACGATGAAATAGAAGAGTTATAATCAAAGCCACCGTTGTGTGGCTTTTTCTCATTATTATTTACACCTTGGCTCCGATCACAAAAAGTACCCCCAATCAGCGTTTCGCTTATTTGGGGGCAGTGTATCCCGAAAGACCTCTTTATTCGGGTCCGGATATTTTATTTTAGGAAGCCACTTTTTAAGGGTCAATCAATTGCCAGACGTATGGCCCGCTCAACCGGCGAAAACCCTGATTTCGAATCTGTAAGGTTCAATTCGCCCCGGAGTAGGAGCGGTGGCTGAGCCATGAATTTAGGATTAATGCCTTTATGAGATTGAGCTGAATGAACCAAAAATGGATGGCAAAGATAGATTGTGCCAGCTTTACCTGTTGCCAATACTTCATCTCGGTTTGGCAAGTCGTTCAACCTGGCTGCTATTTCCAAAAATGACAAGCCTTTATCTCCTTCCGGATAAAGCAGCTTCGCGACATCCAGGTGCGACTGTCTGTAGATCACTGTCGGCGCATCATCGCTGCTTACATCAGAGTATAGAACTAGCATGAGCAAGGCTCTTCCTTTTGATTTGATATTGGCGCGCCATGTAAAGTAGTTTTCCGGTTCACTACCCGGGAAACTCACATCAACATGTTTACCCGTATCATTAGGTTGTTTGCCGGCAGGAAATCTGACAGGGAATGTGCCAACGCTTTTGCAGGGGATCCAGGTATCTGAGCCTAAAAGCTCATCAAATATTGCGTATAAAAAAGGCGTATTCAGGGACTTTATAAACGGCTCCTGCGAATACATACCTAAGCGAATGACTGGCTCTGTCCAGCTTTCGGGGTTAGAGCGATCAAAAGGAATATCCTGCCACAAAATATCTAAGGCAGCATTTGACACTTCGTTAGAAAACGCATTATCAATGCGAACAAAGCCATCGTAAATGAATTGTTCAATTTGTTCTTTACTTAAAATGGATGACATGTTACTATGTAAATTAAAAGCCGCCACCCGGCAATATAGCACGCGTGAAAACTTAATTATTAGAAAATATTTAGAATAGGATATATATACACAGTTGCTCTACCGTGCACTCTCAAAACTGAGCGGGAAGGATATTATAACATTACAGTCATTCTCATAGAAACAAAACTACATAAAAGGTTTTTAAATAGCGTATCCAAGCTGAGATAAAACTTCCACTACGGGTAACCCTGCCTGTCATTATCCGGGAAGCTCTGTTTTTCAATATTTATTGACCGTTTCAGTATGGACGCTTTACTAATAACGGATAAATTCTTATTTGTAAAGGAGAATACAGATGTTTGTGGTAATCACATTGATATCAGATAGTTTATAAGTGAACATGAGTAAGCTTCGTTGTGCTTCCCCGTTTTTTAGTCCAGGCAAGTTAATAAAAAGGCTTTTTGCCATATTTCTCTCCATCTGTATAGGAGGCCTGGCAGAAGGTCAGGACCTAAGCCGGCAGGATGAAATTTTTTGGCACACTAATGAGGATAACGGAATTACCTGGAATGTCACAAAAGAAGAAAGACTGCCTCACGATGATAATATAGAGATGTCCGGTTTGTTAGTTTCGGGAATTATCAGATATAAGGTTGACAAAGCGAGGCATGTACAGATCGGAAGGGACGTGATTTTCCCCCAGCTCCGTAAATTCAGTAAATCAGATGAGTCGATGTACAGGGCATACCTCCGTTCCGATTATAGCGACGACATATTGCCTGTAATTACCCTGGATGACCGGAAATACGGGCCCGGGGTGTTAGACTCGGTGCGGATCAAAGGAAAGATCGCCTTTTATTTTAAAGAAAACGATGGGATCCGGGTTGCCAGGTCTTTTTTTCCATCCATGGAGAAGCGGTGCTTTGTAGAAAAGTGGACACTGATTAATACAGGATCTAAGCCACGAACCATGGTGATTGGTGCTACAGAATTGAAGCAGGAAGAGGCTGGCTGGCATGGCATTTACCATAGACGGGTCGCGACTGATGCTAAAGGGAAAGTTATCATTCAGCCTGGAGGAAGATATGAGTTTGGGATCTATTTCACTGCGACAAAGAATGATGAACCTCAGCCAAAGGCATCATTTGCAGAAGTGGAACATCGCCGGGACTTGTTTCTTGACAGCATTTCCAATAATCTTGTTTTAACATCGCCGGATAAAACAATCAATACCCTGTTTTATTTTTCTAAGATCAGGGCAGCGGAGAGTATTTTCCTCTCGCGGTTGGGGTTGGTACATTCTCCGGGCGGGGGCAGTTACTACGTGGGGATTTGGGCTAACGATCAGGCAGAATATAGCGGCCCATTCTTCTCATATCTGGGTTATCAGACAGGTGAGCAGGCGGCGATGAATGCTTATCGGATATTTAAAGCTAACATTCCCAAAAACGGGGGCAAAATGTGGGCGTCTTTTGAATTGGATGTGACATTTCCCTTTGGAGAGTATGACCGCGGAGATGCCGCGATGATTGCCTATGGTGCAACTCATTTTTTATTAGCCTCCGGCGACAGAGCAAAGGCCAGTGAGATATGGCCCCTGATCGACTGGTGCCTGGAATATAGCCGGAAACGCGTTACCGCCGAAGGTGTTGTTGCCTCGGAGAGCGACGAGCTGGAGGGCAGGTTCCCAGCAGGACTTGCCAACTTATCCACCTCTTCTCTCTATTACGGGGCACTGATACAAGCGGCGAGGTTGGCGAAGGCGATGGGTAAGCCCGCCTCTCTGGTTGTCGGTTACAATACGAGGGCGCAGAAATTGTCGCACGCCATTGAACGGTATTTTGGCGCAAAAATGGAAGGCCTTGACACCTACAGATATTACAAAGAAAATACCACATTAAGAAGTTGGATATGTATGCCGCTCGTAGTGGGATTAACAGAACGCAAAAATGGTACCCTTGATGCTTTGTTCGAGCGATTGTGGTCAGCAAATGGCGTGCTTACAGAATTGAAGAAGGAGCAAAGCGGGCCAAAGGTATTTTGGGACAGAGGAACTTTGTATGC
>JBQGEO010000590.1:0-1543 GCA_052039655.1 Pararcticibacter sp. | reverse complement strand
GTAGAAGGTCAGAGTTGATAAATAAAACAAATATACTATCAATAAAATACGGTTTTTGCCACTTTCCGGTAAGATCGTATTTTGTAAATCTAAAATCGTAAATCAAAATGTTACCTCATATATCGGATCCGTCGTCTCCTTTTAAGCAACCAGGGGGTATCCTCGATGAAATCGTTGCAAATAAGCTTATTGAAATCAAAGAAGCCAGGCTTAAAGTAGGAGTGAGCAGGCTGGAAGAAAGCGAACTTTTTGACAGAAAGTGCTATTCTTTGCGCCAGTCTTTGCTGGCTCCGGAGCGAACCGGTATTATTGCTGAGTTTAAACGCGCTTCCCCATCCAAAGGGATCATCAATGACCAGGCGGATGCAGCGGGAGTAACCAGGCAATACGCTGATGCAGGAGCTTCAGCGATATCTGTTTTAACCGACAGGGAGTTTTTTGGCGGCAGTATAAAGGATCTGATTGAGGCCAGGAGCGTGAATAGTATTCCTGTTTTAAGGAAAGATTTCATACTGGATGAATATCAGATCATTGAAGCGAAGGCTATAGGTGCCGATATCATCCTTTTAATTGCATCGATACTGAAACCGCACACCATTGCACGTTTTGCGCAGCTGGCTAAGAGCCTCGGACTGAATACTCTGCTGGAAGTACACAACCTAAGGGAACTTGAAGAAAGTGTATGCGAAGATCTGGATGCAATTGGAGTCAACAACCGGAATCTTTCCGACTTTTCCGTTTCAGTTCAGCATTCGTTTGATCTTGCAGAGAAAATACCCGGAAACTTCCTTAAGATATCTGAGAGCGGAATAAGTAAAACCGAAACTATATTAGAACTGAAAGACGCCGGGTTTAATGGATTCCTGATCGGCGAGAATTTCATGAAAGAAGCTGACCCGGGTGCTGCCATGCAGGAATTCAGCTCCCGGTTAAAAACAGGCAGATAATTAAAAAGATATCAGGCATTGAAATTGCCTGAACATACAGAAATATGGCGAGACAAAAATTTTATGATACAGCGGTAAAACCCGAACGTGCAGTGCTGGTGGGGATAATCACTCCGGATGAGACTGAGGAGCAGGAACGCGAATATCTTGAAGAACTGAAGTTTCTTCTGGACACAGCGGGGGGGATAACCGAAAATATCTTTACTCAGCGGATGCAGAGAGCCGACCGGGCAACATTCGTTGGAAAAGGAAAACTTGAAGAGATACAGGCCTATGTAAAATCAGAGGAAATAGACCTGGTAGTATTTGATGATGAGCTGTCACCTTCACAGATCCGTAATATCGAACGGGAATTAGAAGTGAAGATCCTCGACAGGAGCAGCCTCATACTTGATATTTTCGCCCGGAGGGCGCAGACAGCACAGGCTAAAACACAGGTAGAACTGGCACAATTACAATATCTTTTACCCCGCCTGACCAGAATGTGGACACACCTTGAACGGCAGAAAGGGGGGATCGGTATGCGCGGCCCCGGGGAATCGCAGATAGAAAGTGACCGCCGGATGATCCAGAATAAGATTGCTCTCCTGAAGGAA
>JBQGEO010000589.1:0-1617 GCA_052039655.1 Pararcticibacter sp. | reverse complement strand
ATCAATGGTACGGTGTTATTGCCAAGCAGAAATCGGGTTTATACGACAGCAGCAATGCAGATGAGCAATGGGTAGAAATTAAACAGGCTGAGGAGGTCAAAGGCCGGAAGAAAATGAAAGAAAGCGGTGCTGGCCATACCGGCAAAGATAAAAGTGCCAAAAACGGTGATGCGGGTAAACCGGATAAAAAAGCCGGTGAGCTGGAGGAAAGTTTTGGAAGAAAGAAGGTTAAGTTAACTAACCTCGGTAAGTTATACTGGAAGAAAGAAAAGATCAGCAAAGGTGATCTTCTGGATTATTACAGGGAAATAGCGGACTACGTACTCTCCTATCTCAAAGATCGCCCGCTTTCGCTTAACCGGCATCCTAACGGGATCGAGGCACCCGGCTTTTTTCAAAAAGATCTGGATGTAGACCAGATCCCCTCCTGGATTAAATATGCACCTCTGTTTTCAGAAAGCAACAATAAAGATATCGATTACCTGATATGCAACGATCTTCCTACCCTCCTGTGGATGGTCAACCTCGGATGCATTGAGATCAATCCCTGGCTCAGTACGTATAAGAAACCGGAAAACCCGGTTTTTGCGGTGATGGACCTTGATCCGAATGACGTGGATGATTTTACGGAGGTGGTAAGGGTGGCATTGACAGCGCGTGACATCCTGGAACAAATGGGCATCCGCCCGTATATTAAAACTTCAGGATCCAGAGGGCTTCATATCTTCATTCACCCGGGAGCGAAATATGATTATGAGATCGTTAAGAATTTTATTCATTACCTGGGGCAATTAATCCATTCCCAGCATCCGGATACGACCAGTCTTGAAAGAAGTCCTTCCAAAAGGAAGAAGAAGATCTATCTCGATTTCCTGCAAAACAGGCGCGGGCAAACTATCGCTGCCCCCTACTCTGCCCGCCCGAAGCCCGGCGCAACTGTTTCTACGCCGCTTGAATGGGATGAGGTAAATGAAAGCCTTGATATTAAGAAGTTCACTATATTCAATACACTGGAGAGACTTCGTGAAAAGGGTGATCTGTGGAAGGATATAACCAATGAGAAGGCAGATTTAAAAGCTGCGCTGAAGAAATAAAATAAAAAAGCCGGCATTGTTAAAGTGCCGGCCTTCCTTATTAATACTATGGATATTCTTTTTATAATGCTTTCAATTTTGCTTCAATCTCAGCCTCTTTCGCCTTATTCTGCTTAATAGAGTAATATGTTTTGAGGTTTCTTAAACCGAGTTCTGATTTTGGATTCAGTTCAACCGATTTCTCCAGGAATGGAAGGGCCCTGTCGAACTCAGCCATTGCCTTTTTCATTGTAGCAGTGTATTCAGCCTGTTTGTTGGCAGGTAACTTATTTGCCTTGTTGTAGATCTCAATCCCGTTGTTCATGATTAAACCGCCCAGATTGATATAGGCATCGTTGTAGTTTGGATCGATGGCGATAGCTTTCTTATAAGCTTCTTCAGCCTTCACGTTATCATTTGCTGCGTTATAAGCAATTCCAAGATAGAAAGGATACAATTTGTTATTAGGGTCCTTAGCTGCCTGGTCGTTGATCTTGCTGATCACTTCTTTTTGCTTGCCGCTCATCAGGCTCAGTTCGATTTC
>JBQGEO010000588.1:0-4484 GCA_052039655.1 Pararcticibacter sp. | reverse complement strand
TAATGCTCTTGCACCAATCTCGAACGTCAGGTTATTAATCGCGATCACAGCCGCAAAATTACGAAAAAGCTTTTAGCTATCAGCAATTAGCAATTAGCATTTGGCTATTAGCTGTCAGCATTTAGCTATTAGCTATCAGCCATCGGCTATCAGTAGCCAGCATTTGGCTATTAGCTGTCAGCCATCGGCTATCAGTATTTGGTCGTTTCCCGTTTTGTTTACCGCTTAGTTGCAACTGACAGTCGCTTTAGATATTTTGAACTTACTATTTGCGTTAAACTTTAAACTTTTCACTTTAAACTCTTTACTTTTTACTTTCAACTTTTCCGTTTCAACTCTCCTTAACTACCTCATGCACCTCATAATGGAATGCCTTTTGGTGAGTTTCAATAGGGCAGTTCAGTTTGTCGCTGAGAGCTTTAACGAAGCAGCCGCCAAAATAGAATATCATTGCCGAATAAAACACAAAAAGAAGGATGAGGACTATAGAGCCGGATGCACCGTAGATGATACCGATGTTGCTGATGGTCAGCATACTTTTTAATACGGTCTTTCCGAGGGCAAACAGGATACCGGTGAAGAATCCTCCGGCCCACGCTACTTTCCATGCCGGCTGTCCGTCGGTTAGGTAGCGGAACAGCATCGAAAACCATATGGTAACGATCACGATGAAGAAGAATTCGTTTAGTGCGCTGCCAAACAAAGAGTTAGCTTCTGGAAGGATAAAAGACAAGTAATCGCCCAGTATGGCCTGGAGACCTTCAATAATGAGCCCGGCAGCGAAAAGAAGTCCCGCCAAAAGAATGATACCCAGAGCCCTGGCTCTCAATCTTAACGTAAAGATAAATCCCGGCTTAGAAACTACCCGGATATTCCATATCTGGTTCAGGGAGTTTTTAATCACACTAAACAAACTGGTGGCTACGAAAAGGAGGAAGATAAAGCCCAGCAGTGTAACATACCAATGGCGGCTCATCGTATTCATATTCTCCAGCACGTCCCGGATCTGCAAAGCGCTGTTTTTGCTGATCATTCCTCCAACCCGTCTCAGCAGTTCTCTCCTGATAGTTTGTTCATTGAAAAATAATCCAAAAAGCTGAATGAGAATAATGAGAATCGGAGGCAATGCAAAGGTGGTGAAAAATGCAGTAGCCCCGGCAAGACGTAAAGGATCATTCTTTTGTAATTCGCTGAAAGAACTGCGCAATAAGGCCGGCAGCATTACTACTACTTCTTTCAGTTTCTGTATGTTCTCTGTTATTTTCTTCACTTTAATCTCGCGCTTAGGCCTTTTACAGGCAAAAGAAATGCCTAAGATAAAAAAACAGGCTGAGTAGCAAATACCCAGCCTGCCCATTAACAAATGCTTTCTGTTGATCTACCAGATACGGATCCTGTCTTCGGGTTTCTTGTAGAGCTTATCTCCCTCCTGAACATTGAAGGCTTTGTACCACGCGTCCATGTTAACCGGGGCACCGATGGTGCGGTACTGGCCCGGGGAATGAGGATCTGTGAGGATAAATTGTGCGGCTGTTTCGGCTAGTATATTCCCTCTCCACACCTGGGCCCACGACAGGAAGAAACGCTGATCGGGTGTGAAGCCATCGATCTTCTCATCTGATTGCCCCTGTTTAGTCATTTTAAATGCTTCGTAAGCTGCGTTTAATCCGCCCAGGTCACCAATATTTTCACCCATAGTCAGTTTACCGTTTACATGGATAGTATCCAGGACAGTGTAGGAATCGAACTGCTCTCCCAATGCTTTCGTTTTCGCTTTGAATTTTGTCAGATCTTCTTCTGTCCACCAGTTCCGCAGGTTGCCGTCCTTGTCGTACTGGCTGCCTGAATCGTCGAAACCATGTGACATCTCGTGCCCGATAACCGCGCCGATGCCTCCGTAGTTTACAGCATCATCAGCGTTTGGATCAAAGAAGGGAAACTGGAGTATGCCTGCCGGAAAAACGATCTCATTCATGACGGGACTGTAATAAGCGTTAACAGTAGGGGGAGTCATTCCCCAGCGGGAACGATCAACAGGCTTACCAAGTTGTTTTACCATTTCATTATAAGCCCATGTATCGGCATTGCGCAGGTTCTGGAAGAAAGAAGTGCGGCTGATCTGCAGGCCCTCGTAGCTTTTCCACTTATCAGGGTATCCGATCTTGGTGTTGAAGGCGTGGAGCTTTGCCAACGCTTTCTCCTTGGTAGCATCACTCATCCAGTCGAGGTTTTTGATCCGGATCTCATAGGCTTTCCTCAGGTTCTCAATCAACTCCTGCATCCGGGCTTTTGCTTCCGGCTTAAAATACTTCTTTACATACAGTTGTCCGAGAAGCTCGCCAATATTATTATCGGTAAGCGACGACATCCGCTGCCACCTGGGGGTCTGCACTTTCTGCCCGGTAAGGACCTGGGTAAAGGCAAAATTCGCCTCAACAAAAGGAGAGCTCAGGTAGGCGGCCGAGTTCTTCAGAACATTCCACTCAAGGTAAGTCTTCAGATCTTTAACCGGGGTACGGCTCAGAAGAGAATTAAGGCCGGAAAAAAACTTCGGAACATTCACCAGGATGGTATCCTGCCCGCTGATCTTCATTTTGGGCAGGAGTACCGACCAGTTGATAGCCGGAGTAACACGGTTAAAATCAGTTACCGTGAATTTATTATAGGTTTTATGCGGATCCCGCATTTCAACCCTGCTCATCTGCGATGAAGCCAGCTCCTTTTCAAAGTTGAATATAGTGCTGGCATGTTTCTGCGCTTCTGCTTCCGGAATACCGGTCAGCGTAAACAGCGTTTTGATGTAATTCTTGTATGCCTCCTGTACCTTGAGGCTTCTCGCATCATTTTTCAGGTAATAATCCCGGTCAGGCAGGGTTGTGCCTCCCTGAGATAGCTGAGGGATATTCTTAGTGACGTTTTTTCTGTCCTGTCCTACATACGCTCCAAAGAACGGGTTTCCGACACCAGTGGTTCGCATGTAGGCAGCTTCATCCAGTATACCGGTAAGACTGCTGATCTTGCCGATCCTTGCGAGGTCTGCTTTTATTGGAGTAAAGCCAAGTTTTTCAATTCGCAGGCTGTCCATTCCGGCGCTGTAGAAGTCGCCGACCCGTTTTTCCACAGAACCGGCAGGTGCACCCGCATTTTTTTCCGCTTCTTCAAGTATCGATCTTACCGCATTGATATTAAAATCGCGGAGAACATTAAAACTTCCCCATCGCGTTTCTTTCGCCGGGACCGGGTTGTTTTTGATCCATGTGCCGCTTGCATAAGTATAAAAATCATCACCCGGCTTTACTGACAGATCCATGTTTGCCTGATCAATAAATTTAGTTTTGGAGTTTTGAGCAGTTACCTGCATGTGTAGTGCAAGCATTCCTGGGAAAAGAAGACCTAGATAGTATTTATTCATGTATTTATCACTCTCCTTAATAGAAAGAGATGTAAAAATAGAGGTTTATGTTAAGAGAACATAAAAGTAAAAGTTATTTTACTTATTAAACCACCTTAATATGCGGTCCAGATGAAGATAGTTGCAAAGAATGTTTGAAATCTTATGATTAATATGATGTTTCATTTCGCAATCACAGTTTTACAGCCGGTGTCCTCCGCTTCAGCCAGGTAAGAAACAGGCGATAAAAACAAGCCGGTCATACTATATAAACTGAAAATTAACAGGACTATTGCCTTCCGCGGCATTTCCTGTTAATTTTCGTCAACCTGTAATCAGGGTTTGTCAGCCGGGCCACCCCGGAGGATAGCCCGGGCTGTGTTACAATATTTCAGCAAGGTTTCCTTTTCCCTGTCTTACGATTTTAAAATCGCCTGTAGTGCAGTCAACTACAGTAGATGCGACATTACCGCCATAACCGGCGTCGATAATGATGTCTACCTGATCCCGGAATTTTTCGTGGATCAGCTCCGGGTCCGTTGAATATTCCAGGATCTCATCTTCGTCCCGTATTGATGTTGATACAATCGGATTACCTAACTGCTTTACAATCTCCCGGGCAATATTATTATCCGGGACTCGTATGCCAACTGTTTTCTTGTTGGAACTGAGAAGCTTCGGTACTTTGTTGGTGGCTTCAAAAATAAACGTATAGGGGCCAGGAAGCGACTTTTTTAACAATCTGAAAACGGATGTATCTATGGGTTTTACATATTCGGAAATATGGCTCAGATCGTGGCAAATGAATGAAAAGTTAGCCTTTTCCGGCTTTATCCCACGCAACTGGCATATCTTCTCGATAGCCTTCTGGTTGGTGATGTCGCACCCAAGTCCATAAATCGTATCGGTTGGATAAATAATTAATCCGCCGTTTTTAAGCACATCCACAATCTGCTGGATTGCTTTTTCATTTGGGTTTTCAGGATAAATTCTCAACAGCATATTTAAAAAAATTAAAGTATTCGGTGTTTATTTATTCAAATTCTATCAGGGTGTTTTCTTCCTTCGGGAAGCCTGTGCAGGTTAAAATCCA
>JBQGEO010000587.1:0-1962 GCA_052039655.1 Pararcticibacter sp. | reverse complement strand
CACGAGGTGAGAAGCAGGCTCAGGAACAGCAGGAACATTGCCGGAAACTGATGAAATTTTTTTTTCATAATAATAGCGAATGATTAAACAGTGGATATTAGGGGATGAAAAGGGAAATTAAGATGGACATTATTCAGGAGGTATAAAACGTGCGATTTTGTAAATTGAAGAAATCAGACGCCTCTTTCGGAAAACTCCATCACCTTCGCGGCTCCCGGCTTCGTTCGTATTTCCTTCTATTGTAATGAAATACTTCTCACCCCACGTATCCACAAAACCGACATGGGCAATACGTCCTTTCTCCGGGAAGTAGATGCCGAAGACGTCTCCGGAAGATGGTTGGGAAATTGTATGCTGAAGTGAAGTCTGGTAACCAGAGCTCTTTCCTGTAATTTTATTCCTTGTCCAGATTACCTTGGCGGAGGGGAACATTTCCGGACAATAGGCTGTCCGGGGATTAGGAATTTTCGCCTTGCCAAGGCAAAAGCAGACGAATGCGCAGCACCATGGGTTGCCGGTCTTTACTCCCGTATACATGAGATATTCAGTTACCCTCGATCCGTCATTATGACCAGTGGCTTCGCGCACACCCAGCTCGGCAATATAAATCCGACGCAGGCGGTTACGAAGAATAGAATCACTGGTTCCCGTTGAGTAAACCTGTTGCACGTTAAACAGCCGGGGAAAAGTAGTTTGGCTGATATAGGCGACAAAAGAACCAGGCAAAGTAGTGAAAAGAAGAAATAATAAACTTTTCATATTGAAAGATTTGATCCTTTTATTAGAAATAAGCTGTTAAGAGGCCAGGGCCGCAAGTGTAGCCACCATGCCGAATAGAAGAAATAAATAGAATGTCAGATAGATAATTACTTTATGCACGGGGCAAAGTGTCCTGAAATCCTCCTCGAAATGTAGTTCTGAATAGTCTGCAAAAACTGGCCAGATAATTTTGATGGTAGTCCAGGTGACCGATTTAAAAACGAGAAAAGCGAGTAAAGCAATAATGACGATGCTCAGCACTCCTGGATCAACGGGAGCTGAAGTAACATCAATGCTTCGGCAAATAAACGGAAACAACAGGAAGACGGTGAGGGTAAGGATGATGATAAACCCTTCGTGATGAAGGGGACGATTAATAGAGAAAAAAGATTGTAATTTCATGATGTTCAAATTGAAAATGAGTGATTTGAGATTAATAGGTTTCAGGCCTGCCAGTCCGGTGTGTTTTCTATTTACAGCCCAGATAGATACTGCCGGTGGCAGTTTTCTTTTCCGGATACGTAAATAATATCCATATATGCACTGGGCCTGAACCCAGGTTTTCTACCCGCAAAGACGACTGACTATCCGGGGTTCGGACACCCCGAACTATTCGGTGCTGTTTCAACCTTGCATCATATATCACAATAACCGGGTCTCCCGGTGTAAAACAGTAATCGCTGTTACGGGTGAAATTTTCCCATGTGACCAGCAGGTCCCCGCTGTTATCGCGCTCTGCTTTCACCACGTAAGGCGCCGGCAATTTTCCCTTGCTTATGACTACCTTCGGGTAGTCAATCTTCTGATTTGGATAATCGCCGGTAATTGCGGTTTTAAGCATCTCACTGACAGCGAGATTATATACAGTCATCCTTTTGTTCTGGTGATTGTGATAAACTTCTTCCAGGAGAGCTTTAAGAGGAAGAAGAAAATAAATAACCATTTTTAGACGGGCTCTGCATGCGAGTTGACGCTCTGTAGGCATCTTCGAGCTTTTCTTAGGCAGGCTACGGAGATAATGTCCGTTAGGTCCGCATACACCTACTGAATTTCCCACTTTTCCGGAAAATTCAAGCGGATTCAAGTTAATTAGTTTTCCCATGTTGCAATATCTATTTGAATGAAAAAAAATGGAGACAGAAGATTCTAAAGAAAGGGCATTCCTGCCTGCGCGCCTGAGCAGGAATGCCTTAAGGGAGTTTA
>JBQGEO010000586.1:0-1508 GCA_052039655.1 Pararcticibacter sp. | reverse complement strand
TTTCTTTACAGATGCTGAAGGCAATAGTATTAACGGATTGCCTGGCGGTTGGCTAAAAATTGATAAGATTGAGGGCGATACCGTCTTTGTGAAGCGTTCTAAGAAAATGCTTGAAAGACCACTGTTCAAAATGGAAGACCTGGAATCAATAAAGCCATCTTCTGAAAATGACTGGAATGAGCGTGTTGAGAAAATGGACTATCGTTTATTAAAAGAGGAGTCGATGAAAGATAATTTTTCCGGAGCTGATATGCAGTATATTGGACCTGATCACGAAAAATATTCGGGTGTTATCCTGACTTTGAAGGGCGTAGGTTAGATTTTATATCACTCAAGTGTCTTATACGGCTATAGCTTACGTTTTGTGAAAAAATCACTCAAAATGAAAGCACCAATCACAGAACCAAAAGTCTATTCAAATGCATTAAGGAAAAACTAATTGTTAAGGTTGTATACCAGAACCTTTCCATAAAAAGAAAACCGGCCTGAAATTTACAGGAACGATTACAAGATGACACTGGACATGTGCAGCCACCTTTGCTTAAATAAACTATTTCCAGCCCCTGCTTTTCTTAAGCGTTGTAATATGTGCGAGGTGATGCCTGCAGTGCCAGGCATACATGCCTATCATTTCTACCAGTGTAATCTGCTTGCCGTGTTCCGGGTGTATAAAGAACCTGCGGAGTTGTTCTGCACCTTGACTTTCCATTAAAACGGTGAACCGGAAATGCAGTCCCTCCAGAATGCTTAAAGAAGCATCAATGGACATGGTTTTACTGTCAGGCAGTTCTGCCCATCGGTCCTCAAAATATGGCTTTATGACAGGTCCATGCTCCGTCAATGCTAACTTAAAACGGCAAAAAGCGTTCATATGACTGTCAGCACAATGATGAACTACCTGGCGTATCGTCCAGCCTCCCTCCCGGTACGGAGTATCGAGTTGTGCGTCGGACAGGAGCACTACTTCTTTAAATAAGGTTTCCGGAAAAGCAGAGATCGTGGCAATCCATTCAGCTATCTGGGTCTGAGTGATAACAGCTGGCTTTTGAAACCGGCCTATGGGATACTTTTGATCTGGTATAGTCATTGCAATGAAGGATCTCTTGTACGATCTCTCTAAAATAAAAAAAATAAACGAGACCCAATACACGAAAAAAGGTTCAGTAAATCCTCTGGTTTTTTTTAAGATATCTCCCATTGAAATGAAACGCGCCAATGCCATGATCATAAAACTAATGCTCATATCTATTGATGTACTAACCTTTCGTGAATCATTCCTGAAGAACGGTGAGTTATAAATAGAAAGATGAAGCCTGTTTACAATTTGCCTTACTTTCATTATAGTGAATTAGCCGGCAGCTGCACATGGCAGCAGCCGGCAGAATAAATTACTCAGAATCTGACTGAAAGGCTTGCCGAGAAGTTTGCCGGAGCCTGGGGATTGCCCCACATATCCCAGTAACGTTTATCGCCAAGATTGTTAGCTTTTACCTGCACACTCCATGCCG
>JBQGEO010000585.1:0-5309 GCA_052039655.1 Pararcticibacter sp. | reverse complement strand
CAGGCTATGATTTCTTACTTCAATACAGATGATGACCGGCTGGCCAGGAATGCCATTACCCAGATTGACCACTCACGTTTGCCGGAAGGGGTCACAAGAAGTAGCTATCCAACAAAAGGTACGCAGGTAATACCTCCGTTTGCCTTGTGGTACATCGGGATGTTACACGACTTCTGGATGTACCGTAACGATCCGGATTTTGTCAAAGATAAACTTATGGGAGTCCGGGGCGTGCTTGACTTCTTCAGCAAATATCAGCAGCCAGACGGATCATTGAAAGATACGCCGTACTGGACCTTTGTTGATTGGGCCGGTAATCTTGCCGGAGAAGTCAGGGGTTCAGACGGCAGCGCTGCAATTCATGATTTGCAGCTCTTGTTAGCCTATCAATGGGCCGCCCAAATGGAGGCGAGACTTGGCTTGCAGGATTATGCGTCCATCTACAGTCAAAAAGCCGCACAGCTAAAAAACACCATCCAGCAGAAATACTGGGACCCGGGTAGAAAGCTGTACGCTGATACAAAGGAAAAGACGGGATTCTCCCAGCACGTCAATTCACTGGCTATACTTGCCGGCATATTAAGCTCTGAAGATATGCGGGCAGTTACTGAAAGTATGTTGAAGGACAAAAGTTTAACACAATGCACAGTTTACTTCAAATATTATCTTAACCAGGCACTTGTAAAGGCGGGTCTTGGGAATGATTATATGGATTGGCTGGATATCTGGCGCCAGAATATCGCGCTGGGGCTGACCACCTGGGCAGAAGATTCCAGTCTGGAAACCGTTCGCTCTGAATGCCATGCCTGGGGAGCAAGTCCTAATATTGAGTTTTTCAGAACTGTATTAGGAGTGGACAGTGATGCTCCGGGATTCAGTAAAGTTAGAATCAAACCCCATTTGGGCTCCCTGACTAAAGTAAGAGGGCTGGTTCCCCACCCGGAGGGAACGGTAGCCGTCAGTTACTATTTGCAAGGATATAAATGGAAAATCAATATCAATCTTCCATCAGGAATTACCGGTGTTTTTGAGTGGGGAGGGAAGAGCTACGAGCTTCAATCAGGTGCAAATTCTTTCGTGATCTAATTCTCTGATAGTATGTTTCCGACTTTGTCTCATCTTATTAAGTATCTGACAGGCCTGGATGTTAAGATCCCGGGACAAACATTCGGATTGTTTGTTGTACTGGCCTTTGTTGCCTCCTGTTATGTCTTCAGGCTGGAATTCATCCGGAAGGAGCGTTTGGGTATAGTCAAACTGTCGCCTTCACGCATCAGGCCGGGAAAGCTGGAGCATCCGTTTCAGTTGATGGATAAGTTACTATTATGGGCAGCAATCTGGGGATTCATAGGAGCAAAGCTTTTCAGTTGCCTCGAAAGACCGGCACTTTTTTTCAGAGATCCCTTCGATGTGTTTTTTTCCGCTGAAGGCTGGACTTTCTACGGAGGCCTCATATTTGGGGCAATCTCCTATCTTGTTACAGGATTCAGGTATGGAATGCGTTTAATCGACCTTGCAGATATAGGATCGCCGGGTATGCTTGTAGCGTATGGGGTGGGCCGGATAGGATGTCATCTCTCAGGAGATGGTGACTGGGGAAAAGTAAACCTGAATGCTAAACCCATTACCTGGCTGCCGGATTGGATGTGGGCTACCACTTATCCTCATAACATCTTAAAGGAGGGAGAGTACATCCCCGGTTGCAGGGAAGAGTTTTGTTCTCAGCTTCTGCAGCCTGTTTATCCCACCTCTCTTTATGAAGCGCTGATCATTCTGTTCCTGTTTTTGCTTTTATGGACTTTTAAAGACAGACTGCAACTTCCCGGGCTGATGTTTTCACTGTACCTCGTTATAAATGGAGGTGAGCGGCTTTTGATAGAGCAGATCAAGGATAATCTGAATTATCATATAGCGGGTTTCTCTTTTTCTCAGGCCGAACTGATCGGTGCATTTATGTTCATATCAGGACTGGCAGGTCTCACCATACTGTTTCTAACCAAATCCTCCTTCCAATCTGATGAAGAAAAACAGAAATAAAGAATTTCTTCATCGTTTTTGTCATGCTAAATCGATTTTATTGATATATTCGTATTCTATTTATAAACTTAAAAAAACTCCGATGATTTTCTTTTCGAAACCGGTTTCCCCTGATACGAAACTTTTATTAAGAAAAATATTGTCACTTATTCTGATGGGCTCTGCTACGTTAGCCCATTCCCAGTCCAGCAAGAGCGTTGATTATGCGAATATTGTAAATACTCAAATTGGTTCTAAAGGGAAGGGGCACGGGAAGCATGAGCAATACCTCGAGGCCGGATATACATTTCCCGGTGCAATGTCGCCGTTTGGGATGGTTCAGTTTACTACCACATTTTTTAATGAGGACCGTGGTTTTGTCATCAATCAAATGAGTGGGGCGGGTTGTGAACACATGGGAAATATGCCGCTTATTCCTTTAGACGGAGCATTGAAAGTGTCGCCGGATTCCATGACAACCTTCAGGCCCGGATTTAAGATTCTGCGTTCTGTTGCCGGATACTATAAGTCTGAAAGTAGCCAGGGTGTGATTTCTGAGCTTGGTGTGACAACCCGTACCGGGATGGGCCGGTTTAGTTTTACAAATAATCAGGGCACTATTATCATAGGAACCGGGATAAATGCAACAAAGGTTTCGGAAGCCAGTGTTAAGATCACCAGTTCGAAAAGCTTTGAGGGCTATGCCGACGGAGGCCAGTTCTGCGGTGCTCCAGCCAAATATAAACTCTATTTCGTGGCGGAGTTCAGCGAACCTGCAAGTGCTTATGGGACGTGGGAAGGAGCAAATCTCAGGCCTTCGGGTAAAGCTGCTGAGGGAGAAAATTCCGGAGTATATTTTACTTTCAATACGCGGGTAAAGAAGAAAGTTTTATACAAGGTAGGCGTTTCGTATGTTTCTCTTGAAAATGCACGTCAAAATCTCAAATCGGAAAACAATGCCTGGAATTTTGATGCAGTGGTTTCTAAAACGCAGGCTGCGTGGAATAAATATCTTGGGAAAATAGAGGTAAGCAAACCTGCTGAAGCAGTACAGTTTTATACGGGACTTTATCATGTTTTTACCCATCCTAATATTTATAACGACGTCAATGGTGAGTATATCGGAGCCGATTACAAGGTGCATAAGGTAAGCAGCGGGAATTATTATACTGCCTTTAGTAACTGGGATACTTATCGCACCCAGGTACAGCTCATTGCCATGTTGCTTCCCCGGGAGACTTCTGATATGATGAACTCTATTATCACATTTGCAGAGCAGTCCGGAGGAGGATTTCCCAGGTGGGTATTAAACAGCACGGAGACTGGAATCATGCAGGGAGATCCGACTTCCATATTAGTGGCTAATGCTTATGCTTTCGGTGCTAACAAGTTCGACCTGACCACGGCATTGAAAGTCATGCGGCGGGGTGCAGAAGATCCGGAAACGAAGTCTCAGAAAGAACTGACCCGGCCGATGCTGAAGCAGTATCTCGAAAAAGGCTATATGAATGCCTCCATGATGCTGGAATATACTTCAGCCGATTTTGCTATCGGCCAGTTCGCTCTGCAGGCCTTTAAAGATTCAAGCCTGTACCGCCGTTACCTGAAACGTGCCCAATACTGGAAAAATTTGTATAATCCTGAAACTACCTGGTTGCAGTCCAGAAACGAAGACGGCAGCTGGAAGTCTTATAACGAGGACTGGAGGGAATTGAGTTACAAGGGCTATTTCTGGATGATCCCTTATAACTGGAAGACGTTAATTGATACCATTGGGGGAAAAGAGGTGGCAGAGAAGAGGCTTGATGAATTCTTTAGCAAGCTGAATGCAAACTATCATGAAGAGTGGTTTGCCTCCGGAAACGAACCGGATTTTCAGGTGCCATGGGCATATAACTGGACCGGGCAACCTTATAAAACGCAACATGTAGTAAAGCGGATTATAAAAGAACAGTATTCTAACCGTCCTAACGGACTTCCGGGAAACGACGATCTGGGAGCTATGGGAGCTTTTTATGTCTTTGCGAATATTGGGATGTTCCCGGTAATTCCGGCTGTGGGTGGTTTTTCTGTAAACAGCCCCTCTTTCGGGGAGATTAAGGTACATCTCGCAAAGGGAACATTGCTTATTAAAGGCGGCAATCCCGACAAAGCCTACATTAATAACCTTCAGCTGAACGGAAAACCGCTTAACTGTACCTGGATTTTCTGGAAGGAAATTGAAAATGGAGGAACGCTGACTTTTAAATTGTCTGATACCCCCGATAAAAATTGGGGAACACAGATAACGCCACCTTCATACGATTATTAAAGCGCACGCACACTTACTTAGTTCACGCACACTTAATTAAAGTATTTTATGAAAAAGTTATTACTGGTATGGCTGTTACTTTGGACGGTTTCTTCTAATGGACAAGTATTACCTGACTGGGCTTTAGGCCCTTTTGTCAGGCCTCAAAACGTGAATCCCGTCATATCTCCAAAATCGTCCTCTGTGTTTAATTGTCCCATGCTTGATAAACCGGTTGCCTGGGAGGTTAATGATACCTTTAATCCGGCTGCTGCGGTGAAGGACGGGAAGATTTATGTGCTTTACCGGGCGGAAGATAAAAGGGGGGTAGGAATAGGCCAGCGTACATCAAGGATCGGTCTTGCCGAAAGTTCGGATGGGTTTAAAATGAAGCGAAATGAGGTGCCTGTTCTTTATCCCGGCAAGGATCATGAAAAGGAATACGAATGGTTCGGTGGCTGTGAAGATCCGAGGGTGGCAGCAACGGAAGACGGGCGTTTCGTCATGCTATATACCATGTGGAATAATAAAGTGCCGAGATTGGGAGTAGCGGTTTCAAGAGATTTGAAGAACTGGACGAAGTATGGCCCTGCATTCAGGAAGGCATATGACGGAAAGTTCTATAATATGGCTGCTAAATCAGCCTCCATTGTGACGAAACTCACAGGTAAGGGTCAGGTTATTACGAAGATAAAAGGCCAATATTGGATGTACTGGGGCGAAGAAAATGTTTATGCCGCTACCTCAGAAGATTTAATCAACTGGAAGCCGATTGTTGACGGGCAGAGAAAGCTTATGAAGCTGATGTCTCCCCGTCCCGGTTATTTTGATAGTCAGTTAACAGAGTGCGGGCCTCCAGCCATTGTTACAAAAAAAGGGATTGTATTACTCTACAACGGAAAGAATCATGCTTCAGACGGGGATAAGGCATATACAGCAAACGCTTATTGCGCAGGCCAGGCGCTCTTTGACCTGAATGATCCTGCAAAACTGGTTTCTCGTT
>JBQGEO010000584.1:0-2791 GCA_052039655.1 Pararcticibacter sp. | reverse complement strand
CCGCTGGGTGAATCAACGCCGGTCACAGGGAAATACGGAAGGTATCTGGACCTTCGAAATGGAGTATAACCGGGTAGTGGCAGGAGGAACTATTGATAATCCACAGCATCGTCGCGTGTGGCAACCAGCATATCATAAGTGGGACGGAATGGTGAATGCGGATTCCCTCGGCGGACGGGGAAACGGCAGGTTACGCCTGAGCAATTTTATGAAATATAAAGTATGGACAGGTCTTGAAGGAGATATCCGGAACAGCAACTATAACATCCGCCGTTACACATATTACAACCGTGCAAACTTCAGCACGCCGATTGGTATAGACGCAGATGGCTTCCGTGTTGCATCAAATGCACCAACAGCGGTGAGAGTAGTAACCATAAAAACAGGGGACCGTACTGTTCCATTCAGAACAGACAGCCTTGAAGTCTGGTATCCTTATCCTACAAAGTGGGGAGGTTATGATCCTACTGACGACTTTGGTTATGCCCTCGTAAAAGACTGGCCTGTGATGCGGCTGGGAGAAACTTATCTGCTGCGTGCTGAAGCCCGTTTCCGGCAAAATAACCTGCAGGGAGCAGCTGACGATATCAATAAATTACGCGACAGGGCTTTTAAAACTGCGCGTACTGCGAATAATAATCCGAACCTTGGCAAGGTTAGTGCCGGGGATATTACGATAGATTTCATTCTCGATGAAAGAGCCCGTGAGTTGATTGCTGAAGAAAACCGGAGGATGACACTTGTTCGTACCGGGAAGCTTAAAGAGCGAATAGCGAAGAATGGAGATCTGTCTCCAACCGGTAAGATCATTACAGGGTTTCAGGACTATAATGTTTTATTACCGATCCCGCTTACGGAAATACGTTTGAATAAGGATGCTGAACTAACTCAAAATTCCGGATATTGATTAAGAATCGTATATTTCATGATCCGAACAAGGGCGCGGCTATGGTCGCGCCTTTTAAATTATAGCTGCTGAGCGTATCAGACCTGAAGGATTCTGAGGGCGGGCGTTCGTAGTATGCAGGAGGTTGGAGGAGACACCTTCCACAGAAGGTGCCTTCAATGACATGATTGATCAGCATCTGCATTTGAAAGCATGAGAACCGCTTTGGTGGTTTTTTAGCGAGAAGTTGTTGTGAAAATCAGTTTGAAACGATTACAGCATACAAATGAAACGAAATTGAACAACTCAATCAGGCTTTGAGCTTAAATTTGATATTAACAACTGATTGTGATACCCATTAGTTAATAATAAATAACCCAATTATGCTTATGAGAAAAATCTACTTTTTTTTCTTTTTCCTGTTTTTTGTTATAAGTGTTCAATCTACAACTAACCCGGTCGCGCGTTATCTGGGAATAGAGAACGGGTTGTCTAATAATGCAGTAACTTCCATATTTCAGGACAGTCATGGTTTTATGTGGTTTGGTACTTTTAATGGTTTAAACCGGTATTACGGATACACTTTTAAGGTGTTTCGAAACCGATTAGGTGATTCATCATCGTTGGTTAACAATTGGATCACAGCCGTAAATGAAGACAAAGACGGAAACATCTGGGTTGGGACTAAGCAGGGGGGAGTAATATATAAGATTGCTAATTCTTCATTTAGCCGGATGTCTTTTATTTCCGCGAAAGATAAAAGGATCCGGAAGGTGACAAATGTTGTCAATTGTTTTGAACGTGATGGAAATACTCTTTTTACCGGAACTGCCGGTATGGGTTTGCTTCTAAAATCCGGAAACTCTATGCATCCGCATCAAGTACCATTCAAAAGTAATCATGGAATACTGACGGATTATCATGTACAGGCAATCAGGAGAGATGCAGCCGGGCGGGTCTGGTTGTTTATTCAGGGAGAAGGCCTCGCTCTTTATGATTATAAATCTTCATCAGTGAAGTTGGTTAATAAAGAGATCCGGACAGCCCGGTGTATTGAACCGGATAAAAGAGGTAATATATGGATAGGGGGAGAACTGGGGCTTTATGCACATCATGTGCGCACCGGAAAAATTACCGCCAGTTACCGTGATAAGCCGGGAGAACTTTCAGCAGGTCTTGTCGTGCAGATGTCTTTAAGCAGTAATGGAGAGCTTTGGATGGCGACAGATGGAGGGGGGATTAATGTTCTGAACATCCTGACGGGAAAGTTCCGCTACATAAATCATGGTGCGGGTGGCCTTACAAGTTCTGCTGTATATGCAGTTTTCCAGGACAAAGACAACAGAATGTGGATTGGGACTCTTCGGGGCGGCATTAATATCCTGGATCAGAAGAAAGGAGGCTTCCAGACATTCAAGCACGATCCGTTAATAAGGAGCAGCATCAGCAGTAATTTTATTATTTCTTTTTGCGAGGAAAAATCCGGAAACGTTTGGATTGGGACGGATGGAGATGGCGTGAACTACTGGAACAGGGAAAAGAACATATTCAGCAATTATGTTCATACGACAGGCAGAGGATCTTTAAGCAACAATAATGTTTCAAGAATAGTTCGTGACTTCCAGGATCAGATATGGCTCGCTACCTATGGCGGGGGCGTTAACAGGATTACCAGTGATCATTCTTTCAAGTTGTATCCCTGTTACAATTCCGAATTTGGATACTATGACTGGAATGTCTGGAGCCTGTTTGAAGACAGCCACAGGAATCTCTGGGCTGGTACTTGTACAGAAGGAGGCTTATACCGTTTGAACCGGAAGAATGATCGGTTTGAACTGTTCAGCAATGATCTTAAGAACGTTATCACTCTTGCGGAAGACCGGGAAGGAAACCTATGGGGAGGTA
>JBQGEO010000583.1:0-2760 GCA_052039655.1 Pararcticibacter sp. | reverse complement strand
CGTTCCATCGACGTTGGAGACAAAGTGCAGGTTAAGATGGTTTTTATATGCTTTTAAAGCTTCCGTTACCATCACAGGTCCCAGATCGGAACCGCCGATACCAATATTGACAATATCTGTGATCGTTTTGCCGGTATATCCCTTCCATTCGCCTGAAATAACAGAATCTGAGAATTGCTCTATTTTCCTCAATACTCCGTTTACATCGGGCATTACGTCGGCACCATCTACCTTAACAGGTTCATTCCACTGATTTCTCAGGGCGGTATGCAATACTGCTCTTCCTTCAGTTTCGTTGATGATTTCTCCGGTAAACATCGCTTCAATGGCCTCTTTCAATCCACATTCTTTTGCAAGCTGGACGAGTAGCGCCATAGTTGTTTCATTTATCCTGTTTTTGGAGTAATCAAGCAGGATTTCATTGAATTTAACAGAAAACTTTTCATATCTGGCAGGATCTTCCTGGAATAGCCCGCGAAGATGCTTTTCACTTATTTCGATGAAGTGATCAGTAAGATATTTATAAGAAGCTGTCTCTGTAAAGTTTATTTTAGGAAGCATACTTGTTTAATTTTCAGCGAAGATAAAACTCCTTTTTTGGCAGGGGAAATTTTATTGGTAAAATTGCAATTGCAGGATGGAATTAAATCCGTAGTTTCTTTAGATGTAATCGTTACCTTTGCCCTTATGACTAAAGAACAGTTACAAGACTTGAGGGATAGAGCGGTTTCCCTGAGGAGGCATCTTTGACATCGACCGGAAGCTCGATGAACTGCACCAGGAAGAGGAACTAACATTAACTCCTGATTTCTGGGACCGGCCGAAAGAGGCTGAAAAAGTATTACATTCTATAAAATCTAAAAAAGTCTGGACCGAAGGAATCGTTGCCGTGGATGCTGCGATTGAGGATACGGCTGTCATGTTCGATTTTTTCCAGGCAGGAGAGGCTAGTGAGGTGGAACTGAAGGAGCAATATTCTATTGCCCTGAAAAAACTGGAAGAGCTGGAGTTTAAAAACATGCTCAGTTCGGAAGAAGACCAGCTCAATGCGGTACTTCAGATTACAGCTGGAGCCGGTGGTACGGAGAGTTGTGACTGGGCCAGCATGCTGATGCGGATGTATATCATGTGGGCGGAAAAGAGCGGCTATAAAGTGACGGAGCAGGATTTCCAGGAAGGTGAGGTCGCAGGTGTAAAATCAGTTACCTTACAGATCGAAGGAGAGTTTGCGTATGGTTACCTGAAAGGAGAAAACGGGGTTCACCGTCTGGTGCGTATCTCTCCTTTTGATGCGAATGCGAAGCGGCATACTTCATTTGCCTCTGTGTATGTGTATCCGCTGGTGGATGATACCATTGAAATAGAGGTGAATCCGGCGGACATAGAGTTCGAGACTTTCCGTTCGGGAGGTGCCGGCGGACAGAACGTGAATAAGGTTGAAACAGCTGTACGGCTTTACCATAAACCATCGGGTATCATCATAAAGAATCAGGAATCCCGGTCTCAGCTGCAGAATAAGGAAAATGCGATCCGTTTGCTGAAATCCCAGCTATATGAGGTGGAGCTCCGGAAACGCATGGAGACAACTGCGGCTATTGAAGGTTCTAAGAAGAAGATTGAATGGGGGTCTCAAATCCGGAATTATGTACTGCATCCTTATAAACTGGTGAAGGATCTGCGTACAAATTATGAGACATCTAATGCCCAGGCTGTACTTGACGGCGATCTGAGCGACTTTTTAAAGGCCTATCTAATGGAATTCTAAGGATTCCGGCGTCTGAGGAGAATGATTTCTGCTCAGACGCTGCTATCCTCAGCTGCCGGATTCACAGCCTCGAGTAATTCTCCTATTTCTTTCACTTTTTCTTCCTGCCCGAGTTTGAGATAGGAAGATGTCAGGTTCCGCAGGATACGCCGTATAATATCAATGTTTGAGCAAGGACCATAAAATTGCTCTTCAGGCGTCAGATTGAGCTGTTTTAAGAAGGAATCTATATCTCTTTTTCCAAAGATAAACCCCTTGTTAAATGCATTAATATAAAATAGAACCTGTTCATCGGGTGCATACTCGCGGGTTTCGTCAACATAGGCCAGGATAAAATGCTGGGGCAGGTTTACGCCGTAAACAGGTATATCCAGGCGTTGAGCTATCACAAGGTAAATAACAGCAAGGGTGATCTGGTTCCCTTTTTTACTTTCAAGTACCTGACTTATGTAGGAATTCTGCGGGTCCTGATGGTTACTTGTATTACCGGAGAATCCAAAAATATTGTAGAAAACGTGGTTAATGAGCTTTATTTTTTCAATAGCGCTCATATCATAGAGCATTTGAAGCCATACTTCCCGTTTTATATCTTCGACCTGATTGATAATTTTCTGTGTATCCAGATCCGGGTACTGGTATTTGTTGATAATAATAACGCCCTGCAGCAGATCAAAAGCTCCTCCTTTGTACCATAGTTCCAGCTCGCGTTTAACATCGTTGAACTGGATCTTGTGTATGATGTTTTCGAGCCTTTCCTGCAAAACGGTATCAAAAGATTGCTCCCAGGCATCTTCGAGATGCTCAATGATATCATTTCCATAAGAGAGCAGCCTGCCTTCAACATGCTGTGTAATTTCCCTGTCGGGATCATCCAGAAGTTTTATAAGTGAATCTATTTCTTTATAGTTCATATATGCCTGTAGGTGTAGTTGACTGGAGGCGGTGTTGGCCTTTCCAACTGTTAAATTAAACAATCTTTTCTTAAAATTCGTTTT
>JBQGEO010000582.1:0-6770 GCA_052039655.1 Pararcticibacter sp. | reverse complement strand
CGAAAGCTGATAGCCGACAGCCAAATGCAACCGCCAAAAGCTGACAGCTATTAGCTATCTTTGCGTCAAAGGAGAATTAAAAATGAATACAAACAGTGAGGAAAATGAAAAACATGTTCCGGTAGTAACCGGAGAATCCCTTAAGTTTTTAGAGAAATATATTAACAATCCCTCTCCTACCGGGTTTGAATGGGAAGGCCAGAAACTATGGCTGGAATATATTAAGCCATATATTGACGAACATTACGTAGACAATTATGGCACAGCTGTTGGTGTTATCAATCCTCAGGCAGAATATAAAGTGGTGATAGAAGCCCACTCTGATGAAATCTCCTGGTTCGTAAATTACATCACCAAAGACGGCTTAATTTATGTAATCAGAAACGGCGGATCGGATCATCAGATTGCTCCTTCCAAAAGAGTGAATATTCACACAGATAAAGGCATTGTGAAGGCAGTATTTGGCTGGCCGGCGATCCATACGCGTAACGGCGAAAAAGAAGAGGCTCCCACATTAAAGAACATTTTCCTTGACTGCGGCTGCACATCTCAGGAAGAAGTGGAAGCGTTAGGTATCCACGTGGGCTGCGTGGTAACTTATGAAGACGAATTCATGGTATTAAATAACCGCTACTATGTCGGAAGAGCGCTGGATAACCGGGTGGGCGGATTCATGATTGCAGAAGTTGCACGTCTTCTGAAAGAAAACAAGAAGACTCTTCCCTTTGGATTGTACATCGTTAATGCAGTTCAGGAAGAAGTAGGACTTCGTGGTGCTGAAATGATTGCCAGCAGGATAAAGCCGAACCTTGCGATTGTTACGGATGTTACTCACGATACGCAAACTCCTATGATCAATAAGATCACTCAGGGTGACCTTGCATGCGGAAAAGGTCCTGTACTGTCTTATGCACCTTCTGTGCACAATAACTTTAACAAACTGCTTATTGCTGCTGCCCAGGATAACAAGATCCCGTTCCAGCGCCAGGCGTCTTCAAGATGGACAGGTACTGATACTGATGCATTCGCATATTCCAATGACGGCGTGGTATCTGCTCTCATTTCACTTCCTCTCCGCTATATGCATACGACAGTGGAAATGGTTCATAAGGAAGACGTAGACAATGTGATTCGCCTGATCTACGAATCTCTCCTGAAGATCGAATCGGGACAAGATTTCAGATATATTAAGTAAGGCGAAATATTCCTGTAAAAAGTCCGTTATAATTACTCATAGGACACCAAAGAAAAAGGGCAGCGAATAATTCCCGTCGCTGCCCTTTTAAATATCGGCCAAAGTAAGTAAAGAAAAAGTCGCCTAATTTGTAGAGACGGCCGTAACTTTTACTTCATAATCAAGTGGACTAAATCCAGGAACACTACCGCCTCCCTGAATTCCATAAGCAAACTGCGAAGGTGTGATGAATCTTATTGATCCTCCCTCTCTGATGAGTGTAATCATCGGTGGCCATGACTTAATAACTTTATCAAATTGAAAGTATGCCGAAGTATTCGTTTCTAGTACCCGGCCGTTCAGAAATTTACCAGTATAGTCAGTAGTTACAGCGGAATCAAGAGTAATTACTTTCCCCGTTCCCTGCTCTAGGATCTTATAAAACAATCCCGACTCTGTCCTGGTAAAACCGGTAAGTCCTTCTCTTTCCAGATACTGCCTGATCATCTGATCTTCATACTCAGGCAACTTCTTCATTTCAAGCACTTTAATTGTATAATCCAGAGATGCATTACCCGGGATTCCCAGGGTTCTATTTCCGCTTCTTCCATAAGCCTTCCGGGAAGGAACGATAATCCGGATCTCCCCTCCCTGCTTTTTAAGTGCTTTCTTAACGATATCCCTGATACCCGCAGGAGAAAAATATCCAAAGTAATTCCCATACCGGTTAAGAATCGTATCCTGCGAAGAATAAGCGCCATCGAGCGATTTCACAGTATAAATTACAGGAAGTTGTTTGGTGTAGTCAAGACTGTCAGCCTGCTCAGAAGGAGCAGAAGTAACCTGATAATATATACCAGTAGTATCATACTGTGTTACATTCAGGCCGTTCTTCTGAATGTATGCCTGTATATTCTTCTCATCTTCTGTTTCAATACTTTCATAACTCTTTTCACACCCCGTGATCACCGCCGCAAGAAGTAAAACAAAAAAGTAAACCTTGTATGTCATTGTTCGCATCCGTCTGTTTTTAATTATAATACGAAAGCCAGGCGTTCAATGCTACCAAACACGGCTTTTCGTCTGCAAATTTATCTTTTTAATCTTCAAATACTAAGCTTTAACATTTTTTTACATTCAGCACGCTTCGGCAGCGTTTTCAGTGAAGCTCAAAGTATTATAAGAAAGAGGACTCGTATCCTGCCATACATTTCCCGGCAGCCTAAGATCGTTTCGCCCCGGGAAAATTAAAAAACCGAAAACAAAACTTTCAAACGCCGCGTTTTAGTTCAAAATTAAAAACTTTAATCTATTGAAATGAAAAGCGACAATAAGCATCTGTCCATGGGAAGGGAAGACCAGCTTATGGCTTTTTAACATCACTTAAAACAATTAGCACAAATGAAAACAAAACTATCTGCTATTCTTCTACTATTAACCTGTCTGGCATCATTCAGCTATGCACAAAGCCGTGCTTCTGGCTCAAGTTACAGAACCGCAGCCGGTCTTAGAGTAGATCTTGGCGACGGATCTACAGGAGTGGGTTTCAACGTTAAGCATCATTTTACACAAACAGGTGCAGTCGATGCGAGTTTACTTTTCTTTGAAGGCGATGTAGTAGGACTGGAAGCTGAATACGAATACACAGCACCCATCCCCAATGCACCTGGTTTAAAATGGTACGCAGGATTGGGACCTCAGATACTTTTCGGGGATAATGATACAGGCATTGCCATAAGGCCAGTTGCCGGTCTTGAATATAAAATCCCGAATGTGCCTTTGAACTTCGGATTCGACTGGAGGCCTATGTTCCTCGTTAGCCCGGATACAGATACCCAGGCAGCACGTTTCGGACTATCGTTCCGCTACGCATTTTAATTTCAGACATCTAAGTTAACGCTCAATACCCTTAAAGAGGCTTAATCAAATTGGTTAAGCCTCTTTTTTATTAAATACATTCTGCATCCCGGCCGTTTTATATCCTGCTGATATAAAGGAGGCGGAAAAATCCGGGGATCAATAAGCCGGATTCAAGCCTGAATCTCTTTATTTTATAATCCCTGTAACCCCGGCACATATCAGTTCGTCTTATAAAACAGGAGGCAGTTAACGATTACTTTTTTACATTTGCCTGCTTTAATACTCTTTTTCAAATGAAAAAACTATTCATTTTTCTATCTTTAACAGTAGCTTTTGCCATGATCAACAACCGTGCAGAGGCTCAGTACAAAAATGCAGCAGGTGTCAGGGTAGGCGACTATACAGGCATTACATTCAAAACTTTCCTCGAAGAGGATCGTGCGATTGACTTCATCTTAGGTTTCAAAAGCAAGAATGCTTACTCCGCTGTCCGCTTCACAGGATTGTATGAGGTACACAATCCGATTGATTTTGAATATGGCAACCTCCGCTGGTTTTACGGAGCAGGTGTCTCGGTTGGAGGCATGGACTATAAGTTGATTGATAAAAACGACTTTCTCCTGAGTGCCGATGGCGTATTAGGTCTTGATTATCATTTTGCAGAAGCTCCGATCAATCTTTCATTCGACTGGAAGCCGGCTCTGCAGTTCGCGCCGGAAGCAGACTTTAAGGCAGGTCAGTTCGGACTGTCTATAAGACTAACGTTCTAAGTACTTATGTATTCCGGGTTATGAGTTATGTATTTTAACCAAACGATCATAACCCATAACCCGGAAATTTCAAAGGGTTCCCTCTCCCCGTTCTAACACGAGATCTTTCCAACCCTCGTAGCGTGCCTGCCGCCTTCAAATGCCGTTTCAAGAAAACATGTAGTAATATTTTTCGCCAGTTCCTGGCTGATAAAGCGGGCAGGAACACAAAGGACATTCGCATTATTGTGCATCCTGGCAAGCTCAGCCAGCTCTTCTGTCCAGCATATCGCGGCCCGGATGCCCTGGTGCTTGTTGGCAGTAATCGCCACGCCGTTAGCGCTTCCGCATACGAGTATACCAAAGGTAAACTTACCCTCTTCTACTGCCATAGATACAGGATGTGCAAAATCAGGGTAATCGGCAGATTCCGCACTGTAAGTTCCAAAGTCTTTAAGTTCCACATCCTTTAAAAACTCTTTGAGCATCTCCTTATATTCAAACCCTGCGTGGTCTGAACCAATAGCTATTGAAATATTGTTATCCATTTTGAATTTGATTCGCTGCCCTCAGTTAGGCTACAGCCATGACATTACAAAGATCGGTTAATTATTTTTATTACTAATCCCTGCTCATCAATGCTTTCTCCCTTCGTTTCTCTACCCGTGCAGAAATCATGATACTGATCTCATAAAGGATAAACAGCGGGAAACTAACGGTTAGCATTGTCAGAATATCAGGAGTTGGAGTAATAACAGCTGCAATGATCAGAATGATCACAGTGGAATACCGTCTCGAAGCCCTCATAAACCGGGGCGTCATAATGCCTATCTTCGACAGGATAAAGATCAGGATCGGCAATTCGAATACAACACCTGTACCAAGGGTGAGGGTGGCTACAGATGACAGGTAAGAGTCTATTGTTATCTGGTTCTGGATAATGTTGCTGACCGTATAGTTAGCCAGAAAGGTAATAGATAAAGGGGCTATAATATAATACCCAAACAGTATCCCCAGGATAAATAAAAAGGTAGCGTAAAACACAAATCCACTGGCTGAAGTCCTTTCTTTATCCGTAAGGCCTGGCTTTATAAACCGCCATATCTCGTATAAAAGATAAGGGAATCCCAATACCACCCCCGCCAGCAATGAGGAATTTAACTGCAGGGTGAACTGCCCCGCCATCTCAGTATTAATAATATTGAACTTAATCTCCTTAATGCAATAGTCAGCTGAAAGGTGAAAGCGGTCGGCAATCTGGCACATCATCCGGTACGTCCAGAAACCAGGGCTTTTAGGGCCCATAATGACCTTATCGAAGATAAAATCGTAGTAGCCAAAGGCGAGACTGGTAAATACAACAATAGCAATACAGGAACGGATAAGGTGCCACCTCAATACCTCAAGATGGTCGAAAAAGGACATTTCCGCTTCCAGATTCTGTCCTTTTTCTTTTATTGAGTCAAGAAGCTTTTTTCCCCTGTTAGTGCTCATTATACTTTCACAGATGCCTTGTTTCTGAATTCTGTGGCTTTACCACGTCTTAAAAAATATTGTTTAGAGAGCTGAGTCTTCCTCAAATTCAAAACTCTCCATAAACTTCGTTGTAAAGTTCCCCGCTCTGAAATTAGGGTCCTTCATCAGTTGGCAATGGAAAGGAATGGTAGTTTTCACGCCTTCAATCACAAACTCACTTAACGCACGCTCCATAGTAGAAATTGCCTCCTCGCGTGTTTGTCCGGTACAAATCAGTTTAGCGATCATCGAATCGTAATTAGGAGGAATCTGATATCCAGCATAAACATGAGTATCTACACGAACCCCATGACCTCCCGGCGAATGAAAGATTGTTATTCTTCCCGGAGATGGCCTGAACCCGTTAGCCGGGTCTTCTGCATTAATCCGGCATTCGATAGCATGTTTAGCAGGAGTATAATTCTTTCCGGATATAGGTACACCTGCTGCCACCCGGATCTGTTCCTTTATAAGATCGTAGTTAATTACCTCCTCTGTCACCGGGTGCTCCACCTGGATACGGGTATTCATCTCCATAAAATAGAAGTTCCTGTGCTTATCCACCAGGAATTCGATCGTTCCGGCTCCCTCGTAATTTACAGCCTTTGCCCCTTTGACGGCAGCTTCACCCATCTTTTCACGCAGGGTATCTGTCATGAACGGAGAAGGAGATTCCTCCACCAGCTTCTGATGCCTTCTCTGGATTGAACAATCTCTCTCAGATAAATGACATACTTTTCCATACTGATCTCCTATAATCTGAATTTCAATATGTCTGGGATCTTCAACGTATTTTTCCAGGTATATCCCGTCGTTTCCAAAAGCAGCGCCTGCTTCCATCCTGGCAGAATCCCATGCAGCCTCAAAATCCTCATCTTTCCACACAATCCTCATACCACGGCCACCACCACCGGCTGTAGCCTTCAGTATCACTGGATACCCAATCTCGTTAGCAATCCCGATACCTTCCCTTACATCAGAAACCAGTCCGTCAGATCCGGGGATGGTAGGCACCCCTGCGGTCTTCATCGTTTCCTTAGCCGAAGCCTTGTCTCCCATCGCATTGATCTGCTCGGGCGTTGCGCCAATGAACTTGATATGGTAGTCTCTGCAAATTGCGGAGAATTTGGCGTTCTCAGATAAAAATCCATATCCGGGATGAATAGCATCGGCATTCGTAAGCTCCGCTGCCGAAATGATATTCGGAATATTCAGGTAAGAATCCTTACTGGCCGGAGGCCCGATACAAACAGCCTCATCCGCAAACCTCACATGTAAACTTTCCCTGTCAGCAGTAGAATATACAGCTACTGTTTTTATTCCCATTTCTTTACATGTACGGATAATACGTAAAGCTATTTCTCCGCGGTTTGCAATTAGTATCTTTTTAAACATAACTTCCTTCTGTGTACAATAAAAAGAATGTGCAAATATGCAGATGTTTCCACCCCTGCAAATTTGCACATCAATAA
>JBQGEO010000581.1:0-14659 GCA_052039655.1 Pararcticibacter sp. | reverse complement strand
TGGAGACCTCTATTTTTCCTTCCCCTTCTATTGCATTCACCGCATTTTTCAGCAGGTTCTCAATCACCCAGTCGAAAAGAGGTGCATTCATCATCGCTTCTACTTCAGTGTCTCCTGAAACAGAGAAGGTGATTTTATCACTCGTCCGGATCTTGAAATAATTTACGTATTCTTTCACTACATTGAATACGACAGAACTCTGCAGGACAGCCTTAGATCCAATCTTGGAGAAACGGTCTGCAACTCTTTCAAGCCTTTTAACATCGTTTTCCATTTCAAGGATTAAGGGGTCGTCCTCTGCATTGAATTTTTCCTTAAGCAGTTCTGTCCATGCCATCAGGGCCGAAATAGGAGTCCCGAGCTGGTGGGCAGTTTCCTTTGCAAGACCCACCCAAACCAGATTTTGCTCAGAGCGTCTGGATGAGCTGAACACCATATAAGCAACAAGAAGAAAAATAGCTATCACCGTTAACTGAATATAGGGGAACACTCTTAACTGGGTAAGAAGTAAAGAATCCTTGTAATAGACAAACCATTTGTCTCCGTTTGCTTTTGTAATAACAATGGGGAGATGTTGCGATTTCATCTCTTCCAGCTGCATCCGGAAATAAGCCGGATCATAAGTTTTCCGGTTGAATACAGGCGATTCTATTCCGGCCGTAGCTTCCTGCGGGATGATCGTCTTTGTGCTGTCGAGACCTTTCCAGTAGATAATGCTGTCTCTCTCGTCTGTGAGGATAGCCGGCATTGTCAGACTGTCGCGTACCGAATAAATATAGGTCAGAAATTCGTCGTTAGTATCTTCAATTTCTACAATTTTCTTTGTGCTCATTGCCCATACTTCTGCTCTCGTTCTCTCAGAAAGGGAGATGTTCTTTACAAGATAATAGCTGTACCATAAGGATGCAGCGGCTATTATTGTTGCAAAAGCCAGCAGCAGAAATTTCCAGCGACGTTTCTGTTCGTATGGGTTCATTCTTTAGTAGTTAGCTATCAGCCATCGGCAATCAGCTTCTTGTATGGCTTTCAGTAGTTTCACTATATTATTTATCCCATTCACGATTTATAATACTTTGTATCCCATGTTATAGAACATAAAGGCCCATTTATCGGCCTGCTCTGAAATGATCTGGGCAGTGGATTTTCCTGCGCCATGACCTGCTTTCGTTTCAATCCGGATCAGGACAGGATTGGATCCCTTGTGATACTCCTGGAGACGGGCGGCAAACTTAAATGAGTGGGCTGGTACGACACGGTCATCATGATCGGCGGTTGTGACCAGGGTAGCAGGATATGCAGTGCCGGGCTTGAGAGCATGATAGGGAGAGTATTTTACCAGATAGTTAAACATCTCTCCGGAATCTTCAGCTGTACCGTAGTCGTATGCCCATCCCGCTCCCGCTGTAAATTTGTTGTAACGAAGCATATCCAGAACACCTACTGCGGGGAACGCTACTTTGTACAAGTCAGGCCGCTGGGTCATACAGGCTCCAACCAGCAAACCTCCATTTGAGCCGCCGGCAATTGCAAGTTTTTCTTTAGAGGTATATTTGTTGCTGATCAGATACTCTGCAGCCGCTATAAAGTCGTCGAATACATTTTGCTTTTGCAACTTGGTACCGGCTACGTGCCACTTCTCCCCGTATTCGCCGCCGCCGCGCAGATTGGCAACAGCATAGATGCCGCCCTGTTCGAGCAGGATGATGTTGGAAGTGCTGAAGGATGGGGTTAGACTGATGTTAAATCCTCCGTAAGCATATAACATCGTAGGGTTAGAGCCATCCAGCTTTATACCCTTTTTATAAGTAATGATCATTGGAACACGTGTTCCGTCTTTGGACTTATAGAAGACTTGTTTGGATTCATACACGGAAGGGTCAAATTTTACACCTGATTTTTTATAGATTTCAGATCGTCCTCCTTCTATGTCATACTTAAATATGGTGGATGGGTAGACGTAAGAATTAAACGTGTAATACAATTCTTTTTCTGTCTTTTTACCACTAAATCCAGATGCACTGCCTACTCCTGGAAGGTCAATCTGACGCTCCAGTTTGCCGTCCATGCTGTATTGTTTTACGAGAGAGGTGGCATCTTTCAGGTAATGTGCGAAAATCTTTCCTCCCGCCGTTCCCGCAGTCAGCACGTTTTCTGTTTCCGGGATCAGGTCTTTCCAGTTTGAGGGAGCAGGGTTTGATGCATCTACCGTTACGATGCGGTTGTTGGGGGCATTCAGGTTTGTAAATATGAAGAGTTTACTTCCTTCATTATCGATGATGTTATGCTCGTTATTAAAGTTGTCAATGATCTTCACTATTGAGCTGCCCGGCTGAGAAAGATCCTGCAAATATAATTCGTTGCCGGTAGTGGAATTGGCTGCAGAAATTACCAGGAAGCGGCCGTCTTCAGTGATGGAAGCACCGACGTATCTTCTCGGAGTAGCTGTCCCCCCGAAGATCATGACATCTTCTTTTTGAGATGTGCCAAGCTTATGATAGAAGAGCTTATGATATTGAGTTAATCCTGAGAGCTGGCTGCCTGCTGCCGGTTTATCATAACTACTATAATAGAAGCCATCATTTCCTTTCCACGCCAGGCCCGAGAATTTGATATCTGTCAGGGTGTCGCCGACTGTGCTTTTGTCGGAAGTTCTGATTACGATAACTTTCCTCCAGTCTGAGCCTCCTTCAGAGATCTGGTAGGCGGCCAGGCTGCCATCTTTTGTGAAATCAATTCCTGATAAGGACGTTGTTCCATCTTTAGAAAATTTATTGGGATCCAGGAAAATTTCAGGAGTTCCTCCGTCCCTTTGTCTGTAAAGAACCGATTGATTCTGCAATCCATCATTTTTAGTAAAGTACATGTAGTCGCCTTCCCGGAACGGCGCGCTGAAACGCTCGTAATTCCAGAGGTCTTCAAGCCTCTTTTTGATCTTATCCCTGTAGGGTATTTGAGAGAGATAATTTTGTGTTACCTTATTTTGTTCTGTCACCCAGGCTTTTGTGTCGTCGGCCGTGTCGTTTTCCAGCCATCTGTAGGGGTCTGCTATCTTAGTGCCGAAGTATGTATCTGTAGTATTATCTTTTTTTGTCTGTGGATATTTGATCATTTTTTTTGAACTTGTTTGTGCCACTGCAGTAATTGTAATTCCGGTGGCCAGGATCATGCTGCAAAATCTTTTCATATTACTATACTAAGTGTAGGATACCGGGTGTAATTGATGTAATACCGGATTTTAAGTCGCAAATTACAATTTTATCTTAATCTATAACGCTTTTGATGAAGCTTTAGCTTTTACCTTTACGGTTTCAGGCATTTCACTTAGCTTTGTGCCTTTATCCGAATGTCCATACGAAATAAAATATACTTTGCTTCCGACTTTCATCTGGGGGTGGCTGACTACAAGCTCAGCAGGCAGAGGGAGGCAAATGTAGTCGCCTGGCTTGATACCATCAAAGAAGATGCTGCAGAATTGTATCTGGTCGGTGACGTTTTTGATTTCTGGTTCGAATACCGGCACGCGGTACCCAAAGGTTTTACGAGGTTCTTCGGAAAACTCGCAGAACTTGCCGATCTGGGCATCAGAATCGTTATGTTCAAAGGGAATCACGATATGTGGATGTTCGGCTACCTCTCTCAGGAAATGGGAGTTGAGATCGTCTCCGATGAACTGGTTATTGAAAGAGGGGGAAAGAGATTTTACATTCATCACGGGGACGGGCTTGGTCCGGGTGATTTAAAATATAAAATACTTAAGAAGATCTTCAGAAGCAAGGTGTGCCAGTGGCTATTTGCCCGGATTCATCCAAACCTGGGCATCGGTATCGCGCTGGCATGGTCACGCCACAGCCGGATTGCCGGTTTGAAAAAGGAGCATTTCCTGGGGGATGAAAAAGAATGGCTGGTAATTTACAGTAAGGAGATACTGAAGAGGGAACATTTCGATTACTTTATTTATGGTCACCGGCATCTTCCTCTGGATATAAAACTTAATGAAAACAGCCGATATGTCAACCTGGGGGAATGGATCAGTTACTTTTCCTATGCCGTATTTGATAATGACGGGCTAAGTCTGCGGTATTTTGAAAGAAATGATTAAATTAGTATAACACTTTGGCTTTTTTTTCGTACCTTAATTACAGGCAATATTTTTCACTATGGCAGATAAGAAAATTGCAATATTATATGTGGATGATGAAGAGAACAATCTTATCTCTTTTAAAGCAGCATTCAGGATCAAATATCAGGTGTATACTGCAATAAGCGGGGATGAGGCGATACGCATAATGGAAACCAAACCTGTTGAGGTTATTATTACAGATCAGAGAATGCCTAATATGACGGGAGTTGAATTTCTGGAGAAGATAATCGAAAAATTCCCTGATCCAATGCGGATCCTTTTAACTGGTTATGCCGATATGAGTGCCGTAGTTGATGCCGTGAACAAAGGGAAGATATTTCATTATCTGGCTAAGCCCTGGGATGAAAATGAGCTCGATATGACTATTGAAAGGGCATACGAGGTTTATAAAAAGAGAAAAGATGTAAAGGAAATGAACGAGAAGCTGGCAGTGTCGAATGACCAGCTGGAGTTTCTTTTAAGACAAAAGCTGCTGTCCTGATAAAGTGCTTTAGCCGGTAGTCCACTCAATATCATTCTCCTTCAGAATCGCATCAAGTTCATTGAGCTGGAGAGGCTTATCCATCACTCCTTTCACCGATGGGTCCCTCCTGATTGAATCGATATCGTTTTTGTTCAGAGATGAGGTGATAGCAATAATAAAATACTGGTTCCTGATCTTTTCCGGCAGCCGGTTAAATTCTTCAAGAAATTTAAATCCGTCCATGACCGGCATTAGTACGTCGAGCAGGACCACTGTAAGTATACCATTCAATGCTCCGGGATTATCTTTAATATGGTTGAGCGCAATATCCGCTTCCATATAGACGCTTATTTCAAAGCTTTTTCCTGTATGCCGGATTAGTTTCTTTTCAATATAACAATCCAGTTCACTGTCATCGATAACAATAAACGATAATTTCATGGTTATTTGTTTGGAATTTTAACTGTAAATGTTGTGCCAACCTCCACCTCTGAATCGACTTTTATCTGACCATTCAGTTTAATCAGAGCGTTCTTAACATTATATAAACCAAATCCAGCGCCTGCTGCTCTCGCGCTGGCGCGGAAGAAAAGATTAAAAATGTCTTCCCTGTACTCTTTTGGAATACCTATTCCATTGTCTTTTACCACGATCGTTGCCTGACCTCTGTTTACATCAATGTTTAGCTGTACCAGCCGGGGAGAATGCCCTGTCTTCTGGTATTTGAAAGCATTGGATATAAGATTGTTCAATATCGTGTTGGTTACCATCTCATCATTACGGAAAGGTTCATTCACATTTAAGTTTGCTTCAAACTCTATATTATTGGTGGTTGCATATACTTTATAAATGTCTTTTAAATCATTCACAATTTTATTGAAATCAATATCCTTAATTATTAATCCGCCTCTTTGCAAGCTATAGTATTCATGCATTCCAAGGATAAAAGTATCGAGCTTTTTTACGGATTTTTCCATTAGTTCCAGTAAAGGTCTTATTTCGCCGATATCATCCATGTCGCGAGACAGATTAATGGCCCCAAGGATTCCGGATAGTGGTCCCCGTATGTCGTGACTTACGCTATAGGCGAATTTGTCGAGCTCATTATACGCCTTTTGCAGTTCTTCATTTTTTATATGAAGCATTGAGTTAGCAAGATAGAAATTATTCGATTCATTGATAGCAGAGATCAGATCCTCATATACCCATGGTTTTTTGACATATCTGAAGATATGACTTTTGTTGACGGCATCTATGACTGATTCGATATCTGCATAGCCGGTTAAGAGGATTCTGACAGGCAATGGGTAGGCAGTCCTGATCTCCTCAAAGAATTCGACTCCTGTTTTATCCGGCATGCGCTGATCACAGAAAATGATGCGAATATCCGGATGTTCATCCAAAAGCTTTACAGCATCGGCAGGTGTTTGCGAGATCAGCACATGGAAGTCTAACCTCAGCGTAGCCTTAAAACCTGTAAGGTTGTTAAGCTCATCATCTACATATAATATTTTTATTTTCCCCGACACCTGTATGAATGGATTTTATACTTGTATGTAAGTAAAGAATTAAAGAGAGCAATTGTGTTAACCGGTACAAAATTATACCGAATATCCGAATCTTCTGATTATTGCCGAAGGGGCAATTGGAGCGTAAACCCGGTTCCTTGTCCGGGAGCAGAATTGACAATGATCTGCCCTTTGTGTTTATTTATGGTGTTATAAGCGATAGACATTCCCAATCCCGTACCTTCACCCACATCTTTGGTAGTAAAAAAAGGGTCAAAGATCTTCTTTTTGGTGTTTTCGTCCATTCCTGTCCCGTTATCCTCTATCGTGATAAAAACGCTTTCTTCGTTATGTGAGGTGCTGATCCTGATCTCGCCACCCGTGTTTTCGCCGTATCTTTTATTAATTGCATGGATCGCATTTGTAAGGATATTCAGGAATACCTGGTTCAATTTACCGGGATAACACTCGATCAGAGGCATCTCTGAGTATTTCTTTATAATCCTGATCTTGTTATTGAGCAGGTTATTAATAATGACGAGAGTTGATTCCAGTCCGGCAATTACATCAGCACTTTTCAGGTCGTCTTCGTCGACCCGTGAGAATATGCGCAAACCCTTTACAATCTCGGCTGTCCGGGATGCCCCTTCGTGTATGCCTTTTAAAAGATGAGAAATTTCGATCTTCAGGTAGTCGAAATCAAGCTCTTCTTTCAGATCGTCGATGCTTTTTTGTTTTTCAGGAAGAGAACCTTCCGAAAGAGCCGTATTCTCAAGCTGAGTGATGGTTTCTAACAGCAGATCGAAGTCACGTTTTAACGGGTTTACATTGGAGGTGACAAAGTTGATCGGATTGTTTATCTCATGAGCGATCCCTGCAGTTAACTGGCCTAAAGAGGCCATTTTTTCAGATTCAACGAGTTGGCTCTGAGCCTGTTTTAAGTTTTCGAGGGTGACATTCAGCTCTTCGTTCGATTCCTTAAGTTCCAGAGTCCGTTCATTCACCTTGTTCTCCAGCATTATATTCTGTTCCCTTATAATCCGTGCATTTTCATTCGCGACCCTCAGCGCTTCAGCTTGTGAGATTTCCTTTTCCTTCTTGAGAATGTTGATCCTGTCAGCAAGACCGAACGACAGAAGGGCCATTTCGATGGCAGAAGCTGCCTGTACAGAGTTAATAGTGAAGGTGTTGTAGGGGAATATCCCGTAATCTTTCAGAAGAAATACCAGGGCGCCGGTTAGTAAAACAGACCAGGCCGAAAAAAAGAACTTGGCACCTCTGTGTCCCTTTATCAAAAGAAACAGTGATATGTAAAATACCCCAATAGAAGAAATAGAAGTATTAAGCTGCATAAGCTGGAATGCCTCCCGGATCCGTCCCGTACTTAAAATACCCAGGCTGATTATAAACAGCGTTATAAAGACCAGCAGGACGATGCCGAATTTTTTGTAATGAACCGTGAGATCGAGGAATTTTCTTGAAAACAGCAGGGCAGCGATTCCGCTGATACAGGCGAACAGTGTAATGCTGATTGAATCAAAATGCGGCGATCCCGGCCAGAGATATTGAAAATTATAGCCCTTAAGCCCGAACTGTGTGAGCCCGGCGAAAAGCACATATACAACATAGTAAACATAACTTCTGTCCTTAACCGAGAGATAAATAAACAAGTTGTACAGTACCATGATGAGCACTATGCCGAGATAAATTCCCGACAACACATTATCCCGGCTGGTATGCAGGATCTGTTCTTTTTCGTGATTTAGATAAAGGGGGATAAAGATATGTTCCTGGCCTTTGACTCTCAGATAATACGTTTTTCTTTGTCCTTCCGGGATGTCCAGGGGGAAGATATAACCTGCGGTTTTATAAGGACGCTCACTGAAGCCCTTTTTAGTGCTGATAAGCTTTCTTATGATCTTTCCATCCGAAAGAGTGATTAACTCCACTTCGTCAAATCTCGGATAAGAAAGATCAAGCAAAAGGTGCGCGTCCTTGCTTTGATTATTAATCGTAAACTTGACCCAAACACTATGTTGTGTTACTCCAATATTGGGTACGTCAGCTTTAACGGGGCGGAAGTCCTGTGATTTTATCACCTGGCCTAAATTCAGCTCTTTCTCCGGACTCAATACGGATAAGCCTTTTTCCAGCAATACCCTTTCGGATGACTGAGTAAAGATGATATCAGCCTTACAAAAGAATGGTATTGTAAGAAAAGCCAGAATGATAAAATGCAGTCTGAACATAACTGATGTTATTTAACGGCCGAAGCGATGATTAAGTTGATCGTGCAAACAAAATAGCCGCTGGCTTCCGCCTCTTCCAGATCTTTTATGAATGCTGCGTGTTCATCTTCTGTCATGTATCCCTTGTCTTTCATTTCTGTTAATGATTGATCTATTAACAGGTAGGTAAAGATTTCCTGAAAAGACCTGACAACGAAGGGATAAACTTCGAGTGAAATGTTTTTGAAATGAGAGCCTTTAAGGAGATTGGATGTTTCACGTGCGACCGCTCCGTTGTTTACCTTTCTTCCGGTAAGATAATCATTTACTTTCTTTGCTGTCGATATGTCTGCGTTATAGAAAGATAAGCTGCTCCAATCTGTTTCAACGATGACAAAAGGGCTTCCGGGCCTGAGTACACGATATGCTTCTGCAACCAGTGCGGCGGGTTCCTTCAAGTGCTGCAATAATCTCTCTGCACGGGCACCGTCTACAGACTGGTCATCAAACGGGACCGGGTAAGCCTCGGAAAGAATAAAATCAACATTCGGGACAACTTGGGCAGAAGCTTTGGCTTTATCAATCATCACAGGATCATGATCAATTCCTGTTACTTTGACCTGCTGCCCCAGTATTTTCGCTATGTTAATAGCGTCTATACCTGGTCCGCAGCCCAGGTCAAGAATGAATCCTTCTTCAATTCCAGCAAATGGTTTATACGAGTTTTCCTTGATGTTCTTTAATACCAAAGCGGTACCCTCAAGGTAGTGGATGTTATAATGCTTTTCCGGCATCTCTGATATGTTAATATTTGTCCTTTACAGTAAATTCAGGTTTGTCTCATCTATTTTATTGGTCGTCCGCTGTTTCTGGGAGCTGGTGATTGTGTCAGCAAGGCTCCACTGATCCAGTTTCGGGATATTAATTTCATAATGAATCTCAATTTCTTTTTTTCTGAGCACTTCAGTACGTACAATATTAGGGTTTTTTCTTAACTCCATTACTGCCGTTCGATCCTCTTCGCTTGCAGTACTCAGGTTTTCAAGGTCTTCATAAATCATAGTTGTCGCTATCAGGTCGAGCTTAGGGTAATAAAAAGTTCCATTGTTACCCACCCTTTTTTCGATCCGGTAACCGATCGTCTCAGAGAGTTTGACTGTATAGGGAGCACAGAGAGCGAACAAAGATTTGATGCCAATTTGAGGAGCTACGGCAAGACCGGCACGTGTCAGGAAAATACTTCCGATCCCATAGCCGGCAATTTCTCTCGAGTTCCATAGTCCACACCCTTCGCCGGTTCCGCTTAAGGCGTATTGCTTCACCAGATCGTAGATGTAAGGGTCCATGGCTCCTGTGGCCTGTTCAATAGGTAGCGGTTCGGTGCCTCCGGCTACATGTATCCTCACCCCGCCGAAAACTTTTTTCTTATCCAGGGATTCTACGATTAATACAAAAACGGCAGGGTTGTGAAGCCATTCATTCCGGGCGGATGTAATTTTTTGAATGCCAAAATTTGTCAGTACGTGCATGTGCCCATCCACAAACAAAGCACAAGTCTCAGGATCATCTATCGCCCTGAAGGCCCTTAGTCTTACTACTGGTTTATCTTTGCTTAAAACACTGTCCATTAAAAAAATTCCGGCTAATTCGCTTTTCCGGCAGCTTTTAACTGAATCCTTCTTAAAATAACAATTTATTTTTATTGTCTACCTGATTACAATGCCGCTTGTTTTAACCCCATGACAAAATTTATGTAATGTAAAGATAAACTAATTAATAAATAGTATATATAATCGATTGACTTCTTTTTCTTAAAAGTCAGTTGAACAGGGGCTTTCATTTAATCTGTTTTTATAGAAAAGGTGCCTGATACTGTGTCCAGCGTCATAACCGGGAAAATAATCCATTCTTACCTTCGTTTGTCTTTGGGCGTCATTGCTGATTGTTGGTCTTAAATGACACTTAATTTACTGCAATTGTTTGTCAAGCTAAGATGATTTAGATAAGTAAAGAGTAAATTGTAAAATACTGTTTCCGGGAAATTGGGTCAGAAGGGAAATACAGGATAGAGGCAGGGATGATTTTTTACATAAAAGCCGTATTTTTGTGGGCTTTACATAAATAATAAACCGCATCTGCTAACAGGGGAGCGTCCCTGCGGCAATGCTTATGCATTTTCAGATAAAACATGTTAGACAAATTAGAAGCGATAAAACTCCGCTGGGAAGAGGTGGAAAGAGAGCTGAGTGATCCGGCGACCATCAGTGATATGAGACGTTTTGCCCAGTTAAATAAGGAATATAAGGACCTGGGTAAGATTGTAGACGAATATAAAATTTACAGGAATGTTGTCTCTAATATTGACACCAACAAGGAGATCCTGGCTACAGAGAAAGATGAAGAGCTTCGCGATATGGCAAAGCTGGATCTTGACGAATTGATGGAGCAGAAGGACGAACTGGAGGAAAAAATCCGTCTTATGCTGATCCCCAAAGATCCCGAAGATGCTAAGAACGCTGTTGTCGAAATACGGGGCGGCACAGGAGGAGATGAGGCGGCCTTGTTTGCAGGTGATCTTTACAGGATGTATACCCGCTTCTTTGAGAAGAAGGGCTGGAGGACCGAAGTGATGGATGTGACGGAAGGCACAGCGGGAGGGTATAAAGAAGTTATCCTGAAAGTGACCGGAGAAGATGTATATGGTCAGCTTAAGTATGAATCCGGAGTTCACCGGGTTCAGAGAGTTCCGGAAACGGAGACGCAGGGGAGGGTTCATACATCTGCTGCTTCTGTGGCTGTCTTGCCAGAGGTTGAGGAACTGGACTTCTATCTGAATCCTGCGGATGTAGAGATGCAGACTTCCCGTTCGGGAGGTGCCGGTGGCCAGAATGTGAATAAAGTGGAAACTAAAGTGCAGCTCACTCACAAGCCTACAGGTATCGTAGTGGTATGCCAGATAGAACGTTCGCAACTGGCCAACAGGGAGAGAGCGATGGAGATGCTCCGGAGCAAGTTATACGACCTGGAGTTACAGAAGCAGACAGGAGATATTGCAGCAAAGAGAAAGACGATGGTATCTACCGGAGACCGCTCAGCTAAGATCAGAACATATAATTATCCCCAGGGCCGTGTCACCGAACACCGTATCGGGCTTACGCTTTATAATCTCCCTGCAATCATGGACGGGGAAATTCAGGAGATAATTGACGCCCTTCAATTTGCAGAAAATGCAGAAAAGATGAAGGAAGGATCGGGTGTTTAATTTTATTTAGTTGATAGTCAGTGATATTTGAATATTTTGAAAAAATATATTGACAAGTAAAATAATCGGGCTATATTTGCATTCCCAAACGGAACGGTCCGGTAGTTCAGCTGGTTAGAATACATGCCTGTCACGCATGGGGTCGCGGGTTCGAGTCCCGTCCGGACCGCAAAAGCCACTCAAAAAAAGAGTGGCTTTTGTCATTTATAGAGTTTTTGATTTTGGGGGCCGGGCGGGCGGAACAGTTCGCTGGATTACCCATATTCGGGAAAACAAAAGGTAACAAATCTATTTTTCAGCCGTAATAAGTGATAAAAAGCCGGGACTGGTATTCAGGTATACAGGGAGTATTAAGTTTGCTGATTTCGGATTCATATTGTAAATGTGTATATTTGTATTATAAATGTTTGTCAGATAGTGTTTTCTGTCTTTTGAAAACTTCTGTCGCAACAAAAAACAAACACTTGGCTTATGAAATGAAAGATCCGTGTTTGTTATTTTATTAATTTAATCCATATAATTTGTTATTTGAAAATTTAAATCTTAGCCCTTCAATATTGAAAGCGCTAAAGACCGAAGGATATGTTCATCCAACTCCTATACAGGAAGCCTCCATACCCGCAATTCTTGAGAAGAAAGACCTTTTAGGCTGTGCTCAGACCGGTACCGGGAAGACAGCGGCATTCGCACTTCCTATTTTGCATTTATTGCAGGCACGCGAAGCTGCAAAAGGCAGAAAGGAAATTGCAGCGCTGATCCTGACTCCGACACGCGAGTTAGCCATCCAGATAAGTGAAAGTTTCTCAGCTTACGGAAAGCATACATCTCTTAAGCATGCTGTTGTTTTTGGAGGGGTATCTGCTCATTCGCAGGTAGCAGCTATAAAAGGGGGTGTTGATATCCTGGTAGCCACTCCGGGACGTCTGCTTGACCTTATGTCGCAAAAGGTGATCAGTTTACAGCATATCCAGTTGTTTGTGCTGGATGAGGCTGACAGGATGCTTGATATGGGCTTCATCAACGATGTGAAGAAGGTGATTGCAAAGCTGCCGGTAAAACGTCAGACACTTTTCTTTTCGGCTACTATGCCCCCTGAAATCGATAAGCTGGCGAGTACTATCCTTCATAACCCGGTAAAAGTGGAGGTGACTCCGGTTTCTTCAACCGCCGAGAAGGTGACGCAGGCAGTTTATTCGGTAGAAAAGAAAGATAAGCCTGCACTGCTTGTTCATTTATTACAGAATAAGGAAATAAAAAGAGTCCTGGTGTTTACCAGGACAAAGTACGGTGCTGATAAGCTGGCAAAGGTGTTAAACCGGGCCTCTATCAAAGCAGATGCTATCCATGGAAATAAAACACAGAATGCAAGACAGAAAGCATTGAACAATTTTAAAGATGGCAGCATAAGAGTTTTGGTAGCAACGGATATTGCAGCAAGGGGCATCGACGTTGAGGAACTGAAGTATGTGATCAACTTTGAACTGCCCAATCAGCCGGAAACCTACGTTCACCGCATTGGCCGGACAGGCAGAGCTGGAAACGAAGGGACTGCATTGTCTTTCTGTGACCAGGAGGAACAGGAATATCTCCGGGATATCAACAAGCTTACAGCTCAGGATATCCGGATTGCAGAGGATCATCCGTATCATTTGCCTGTGAAGAAGGACGCCAGGGCTTTGAATGTTAAGCCAGGAGCTGCACGTCCTTCGGAAAAAAAGAATTCTTCGCGCAGGAGGCCTTTTAATAAGAAGAAGAAGCGGCCTGCTACCGCATCATAAATAAAGTTATAAGCTTCTAAAAACGATTTAAGCCCGCTGCAAAAAGCAGCGGGCTTTTTTATGTGAGTATATTATTTATGCTGGTGTTTAAAACGTTGCTGAGAGGGAAGCTCCCACCATTTTCCCGTTAAAGGATGGGCTTAACATAATATTCTCTCTTCCCTTGATGAGGCCTTTCACCTTCGGATACAGAAAATAAGCTGCCCTGGCCGAAAGTATCCCAAAGCCTGCTCCTGCAATTGCATTGCTGAACCCATGATTATTATAAGCCCTTAAAATCCCTGTTGCTGTAGCGGCAGAGTAAGCAGCTACGCCGAACCATGGAGATCTGTCGCCATACTCCTGGCTCATAAATTCGGCGGCAGCAAAAGCTGCAGCGGTATGTGCTGATGGAAAGGGAGAGAAAGGACTGCCATCGGGCCTTAACTGACGTGTCTTTTTCTTAAAGAATGAAACTGTTGTGCTCATAATAGCAGTAGATGCTATATAAAGAAGCGTTTTTTCGCTGATAGAATGTTTCCCTTTAATTCCTGAAAGTCCCAGAATGCCGGCCGCCGCAGTAGGAGCGTGCCGCAGATAATTGTCAGCTTTGCTGGAAAAGCCGGGATAATCTTCCTGCATTTCCCTGTAGATCTGGCGATCGGCAGCAGGTGCTATAGTTTCTGTAATAGCAGCCGCAGAGACGGGCTGGTGTATTGCCCGTTTCAGAGCCGCAGTGTCCGCTGTCTGAGCTTCAGCCAATTTTACCAGTGTCAGGAAGAGTATTACCAGATATTTCATAGAAGTTACTTTATCTGCTTATACTGAAAATCAGTCGAATAGGTTATATTCGACTGAAAAAAAACAGGGACACTCAGCGTATCCCTGACTTTTAAAGAAACAGGCTTGTTCTGAAGATCAGGTTCCGCCCGGGCCGGGGGATCTTCAGTATATCCAAATGCTGATAATAACTTCTGTTAAATACATTCTCCAGCAGAACGCTTACCTTCAGACTCTTGGCAGGCTTGACGGATACAGATCTGCCGGCCGACAGGTTGACAACTGTTGAACCGGGAGTTGGTGTTTCTCCGTATTTCGGCATATCGACATGAGACTGGCGGGCGTTCGTTACCGTTTCAGCTTGTATGATCGTTTTTTTTGCTGAATATATAATGGAATTGACCGTTTTGAATGGCGCTATAAGAGGTAAGGCAATGCCTTCGTTATCCCCGCCCCGGGTAAAAGTATTGATGCTGCTTAAAGTGAGCGTTTTGACGGGTGCCCATCTGAGTGCAAATTC
>JBQGEO010000580.1:0-8841 GCA_052039655.1 Pararcticibacter sp. | reverse complement strand
TGAGCTCGGCTCTGTGAACTGGCTCAGCTGGTTTATGCTGACAGTAGGAGGCTTCCTGGTAACAGGCGCTGCAAACGGTTTTAATGAGATCATTGAGAAAGATCTTGATAAGCTGATGAGCCGTACAATGGACAGGCCTATTCCGTCCGGACGAATGACCACGGGGCAAGCTCTGGTATTGAGTCTTTTAATGGGAATAATGGGGACTATGATCCTGATGCGGTTAAATCTCCTTACAGGGGTGCTCGCACTTTTTTCCATTCTTCTGTATGCGTTTGTTTATACTCCTTCCAAGAGGAAGTCGCCAATAGCAGTATTCATTGGGGCGTTTCCCGGTGCATTGCCTCCTCTTATAGGCTATTTTGCTGCTTTTGATAGCCCCCAGATCTCCTGGGTTCCCATCATATTATTCCTCATCCAGTTTGTGTGGCAGTTTCCTCATTTCTGGGCAATTGCATGGGTATTAGATGAGGACTATAAGAAAGCAGGTTTCAGGCTGCTGCCGAGTACAAAAACAGACAGGGTCAGTGCGTTATTTACGTCGTTTTCCACGTTGCTTTTAATTCCTGTAGGCCTTCTGCCAACTATAATGGGGTTCGGAGGTTATTATATTGCGGTGGTTTCTGTTATATTGGGAATAATGTTCTGCTGGTATAGTTTAAATCTGTCCAGAAAACTCGACGTTGCATCCGCGAGGCAGGTAATGTTTTGTTCATTTATCTATCTGCCTTTAGTACAATTGGTTTTGTTGTTTGATTTTATTGCGTAATTATGATGACGAGAGCGGAAATTCTTATGGAACAGGATAAGTTGAATTTGAGGCCAAAAAAATTCCTGATGTGGTTGTTTGTCATCACTTCATTTATGCTTTTTGCGGCTTTAACGAGCGGATATATTGTCTATACAGCTGGCGATCCTTCGCGGGGCCTGAAGATGGTGCTCCCCCGGATATTTATGTACAGCACTGCTGTAATTATCTTAAGCAGTGTTACTCTTTATCAAGCATCAGTTGCGGCAAAGATGCTTCAATTTGCCAGGCAGCAGTTGTTTCTGACCATTACTCTACTCCTTGGTATCCTGTTTTGTGTGATGCAGATCTTCTCGTGGAAGATGTTTGTGGGGCAGGGGATCTATTTTATTAATCCCAATGCATCACAGTCCTTTCTTTATGTTTTTACCGGAGCACATATGCTGCACATATTTGGCGGCCTAATGATGATTATACATGCCTTGTGGTCGAAGCAGAAGAACGTGCCGCAGGTTAAAAATCTTTTTAACCTCGAGCTCACTTCCATCTTCTGGCACTTTCTTGGCTTACTGTGGATATACCTATACGTTTTTTTACTTTTGAATCAATAAATTAAAATGAGTACTACTGTTTCACAATTAGATGAAATTAAAGCAGGTCCCTGGAGCGGCGGTAAATCACCTGTAAATGCTGAATACGGGAAGCTGATGATGTGGTTCTTCCTCTTGTCGGATGCATTTACATTTTCTGCTTTATTGATTTATTATGGGGCTCAACGTTTCAGCAAGCTTAGCTGGCCTGATCCCGATGAGGTTTTTCAATCCATTCCCGGAGTAGCTGATCATGGGTATCCGCTGGTCTTTGTGGGGATTATGACTTTTATTTTGATTGTCAGTTCTGTTACGATGGTTTTGGCTGTTGAAGCAGGTCACAGAGGAGCAAAAAATGAGGTTGTGAAATGGATGATCCTTACGATTATCGGAGGGCTTGTGTTCCTTGGCTGTCAGGCCGGCGAATGGAGCCATCTTCATCATGAAGGTTACTGGTGGGGCAGTATCCCCGAGGGAGTTAAAGATGCTGATGTGGTTGGGGCAACTCAATTTGCCAATTTGTTCTTTACGATAACAGGTTTTCACGGATTCCACGTATTCAGCGGGGTTGTGCTTAACGTTATTATCTTGTTGATGACAATGGGCAATGTCTTCGAAAGAAGAGGCACTTACCTGATGGTTGAAAAGGTTGGTTTGTACTGGCACTTTGTAGACCTCGTATGGGTATTCGTATTTACATTTTTCTATCTGGTTTAATTAATTGAAAAAAATAATGGCTTCAGAACATCATACACCGGATCACGGGCATGCAGAACATGCCAGCATGTCCAAGAAAAAGATATGGCAGGTGTTTTTTTACCTGTTGGGAATCACTGCACTCGAGTTTTTTATCGCGCTTGTACTGGTACAGAAAGGAATGATTCCACACGGAATAGCTAACTTTACGTATATCGTGCTTACTCTGCTTAAGGCGTACTACATTGTTGCATATTTCATGCATCTGAAATTTGAAAACATGACGCTGATAACCAGTATTGTTGTTTCACTGATATTTATTGTCTACCTCATTATTCTTGTCTTAAATGAAGGGTCTTACCTGAATGTTCATATGAACCAATGAACAGGAAGTCCTTTAAACAAATATTAATCCTGGTCGCGCTTCTTGCCGTGCCAGGATTTTTGTATTATTTACTCCAGGATAAAGGCAAAAACCGATATCGTCCCCTTAACATTTTTGGTCCGAAACAGGTGGCTGCCACTTTTCACTATAAAAGAGGTAAGAAGATTGCAGATACTGTTTACCACAAGATTTCCCGGTTTGAGCTGACAGATCTGTCGGGTAATCACGTCATCTTTCCTCACGACAGTACTCATATATCCGTCTTCGATTTCTTTTATACCCGCTGCTATTCATGCGGTGTGCAAAATCGTTATATGGAATCAGTGGTGAGTGAATATGCCGATAATAAAAGGCTGCAATTTTACTCAGTCAACATTGATCCGGTGCATGATTCACCTGAAAAACTAAGTGCTTATACAAAGGATTACAAGTATCCCCCTGGTAAATGGATATTTCTTACCGGAGATGAGGAATCTGTATACAAACTGGCGCGCGGGCAGTTCCTTACAGATGTTTACAGAGATAGCAAGTATCCTGATAGCGTCATTCACCGGCATTTACTGATCCTGGTTGATACTCAGAACCGGATACGGGGTTTTTATGATGCCTTAAACAAGGAGCAGATTGATAAGTTAAAGGACGAGATTAAAGTATTGATTGCCGAAGAACTGAGGAAAGTTGCCGATCTTTAGGCCTTAATTTTATTGTACTTATATGAATGATAAAGTCATTTTAAGAATAGTTACCGGAATATCAGTCTTTGTGTTTGCGGTAGTGCTGATTTTGCAGAGTAAAGTAATCACGATCTTTCCGCCAAATGCTGTTGTCCCTTCCTGGGTGTTCTTTCTGCCACGCTTAAATGCTATTATAAACGGCATTTGCAGTTTGTTGCTGATTATCTCCTTGTTTCAAATCAGGAACAGGAATATAAGGACACATAAAGTCTTGAATATTATAACTTTTGTGTTGTCTTCTTTATTCCTGGTGTCGTATATTATCTTTCATGCTACTGGTATACAAACCAGTTATGGTGGAGAAGGGGCTATCAGGTATATATATTATTTCATTCTTATTACACACATTATACTTGCTGCAATTGTTTTACCGTTAGTTTTATTGAGTTTCTACAGCGGTTTACAAATGAACGTGAAACGGCACAGGCGTCTTGTCCGCTGGAGTTTCCCGGTATGGCTGTATGTTACGATAACCGGAGTCCTGGTATATCTTATGATATCGCCCTACTATACGTTTTAACAACAAATCAGAATGTTATGAGAGCTATAAGAAATTGTATTAGTTTAGTTTGCCTGGTGGGAATGCTTACTATTCATAACGATGTTTCCGCTCAATGTGCAATGTGTACGCTGAATGCCGAAAATTCCGTAAAAAATGGGAATACACAAGGAAAAGGCCTGAATGACGGGATCCTTTATCTGTTAGCTGCACCTTACCTGGCGGTAGCTGGTATCGGATTGTTGTGGTATAAAAAATACCGGAAAAAGAATGTCAACCTGAATGTCAGGAACGAAAGGATTAATCTGAACTAACGATCTGATGTCAAAAACTCCACAGCTACAGGCTATTATTCAAGCTAAATGTCCTAAGTGCCGCCGCGGAAATATTTACGCCGGTCCGATGTATACATTAGGAGCTCAAAAGATGAATGAGCACTGTCCGCACTGCGGTTTTAAGTATGAGATAGAGCCAGGTTATTTCTATGCTGCCATGTATGTCAGTTACGCTTTTAATGTTGCCGAAATAGTAACGGCGGGGATTCTGACATTTTACTTAAGCGGAGGGAGCGATTCTCCCTGGCTGTATCTGGGTGTGTTATTCGGCATAATCTTTATTTTGGCTCCTTTTAATTTCAGATATTCAAGGGTTATTCTTCTGCATTGGTTGTCGCCTAAAGTGAAGTATCACCCTGAGCTGGATAATTAATATCATCTGACGCCTGCTTGAGGGATGATTGTTTGCAACCTTGATCTTAAATGCTATATTAGATCATCTATTTTGTCTTATTTGTATATCTCAGACACACCATATGATTTCAACTCAGACATTTGCGTTTCTCAAATCGGTTTCCGAAAATAATAACCGTGAATGGTTTCAGGAGCATAAATCAGAATATGAAGAGGCGAGGGAAAATGTCCTGGTTTTTACGGAAAAAGTGATAAAAGGGCTCTCTGCCTTTGACCCTACTATACCGGCGGATCTTAGCCCAAAGGACTGTGTGATGAGAATTTACAGGGACATCCGGTTCAGTAAAGATAAAGCTCCGTTTAAAACAAACTTTGGCATTGCGATTTCGTCAAACGGAAAGAATTTTAAGGGCCCGGGTTATTACATTCATCTCCAGCCAGGCAAGAGCTTTGTTGCGGGAGGTTCCTGGTATCCGGAGAAGGATGAACTTAAAGCCATACGCCAGGAAATCGATTATAACCTGGGCGACTGGACATCAATCGTAGAGCATCCTGCGTTTACGGATGTTTTTGGAGAGCTGGATACCGAAGGGAAATTGCGTACAGCGCCTAAAGGTTATCCGGCAGATCACCCGGGCATTGAATATCTTAAGCTAAAGAGTTTTACTGCTGTTTGTAAGGTCTCTGATAAAGACCTGATTAACCGGGAATCTGTGAAGATTGTAACCGGATTGTTTGAAAAAATATACCCCATGATGGTTTTTTTGCGGAATGCTATTGCTTAATATTGCAGAATGCTCCACTATCTGACAGATTTAGAGAAGGCCAAGATCGGCAGACAGGAGATATCATTGTGCAGAAATATTTTAGTTAGATGAAAAAATTACTGATTCTTTTTTTCGGGACAATTTGTCTCAGTTCGTGTATCGTATTGTCGCCCAAGAAGTATAAGAATTTACTTGCGACCAGGGATTCTTTATCCACCGCCTTAAGCAGTGCAAATAACAGGATAGAATCGCTGGAAGACGAGATTTTACGACTGAAATCCGATACCACATTGCTACATAGTCAGATAGCTGATTTAAATTCAAAGGTTTCCGGCTTAAACTCCAACAATGCTAATCTTCGGGCAGCAAGTGATAAGCTTTCTGGTGACCTGAAAAAAAGAGAAGCCCGTTTGAAGGAGGTGGAAGAGATCTTACGTAAGCGGGATGCTGCTACCATGGAATTGAAGGATAAGCTGCAAAAGGCTTTATTGGGCTTCCAGCAAAGCGGATTGTCTGTAGAGATCAGGAACGGAAAGGTTTATGTATCCCTTACAGATAAGCTTCTCTTTAGTTCAGGGAGTATTATCATTGATGAAAAAGGAAAGCAAGCACTTGCTGGGCTTGCAACGGTTTTAAAAACTCAGCCAGAAATTAACGTTTCGGTTGAGGGGCATACCGACAATCAAAAAGTTGTGAACCTTGGACAGATAAAAGATAACTGGGACCTCAGCGTCTTAAGAGCTACATCTGTAGTCAGATACCTGACGGAAGTTCAGAAGATCGAGAATAACCGGATTACTGCCACGGGAAAAGGACAGTATCAGCCCATTGAAGACGTAAATACCCCGGAAGCCCGAAGCCGTAACAGGCGTATAGAAATTGTTCTCTCACCGAAGCTTGATGAACTTTATGATCTGATAAAATAATAGCAACATAAAAGTTACAAAAGGGCGCTATATCTATTTTATAGCGCCCTTTTTTATGAAGCTTGCATCTCCTTTTATGCTTAATCCGTGTTTTTTTTCTAAAAAATCTAAAATTGTATCTAAGGTCATTTTTTTTACCTGGTCCGGGGTCTAATTTTACTGCAACGTTTAAAAGCCCGGAAATATCATAGAACGTTTCTGTGCACAATCATGCAGAAGATGAAGATAGCGATTGTATACTGGTCGAAAAATGGTACGACAGAGAAAGCTGCTAATATAATAGGAGATAAGCTTAGTGAGAATGAAGTAGATCTCTTTGATCTTCAGATAGACCCCGATCCCGATGTGAGCGGATATGACATGGTGATCATAGGTGGACCAATTTATTTTGGCATGATGCAGAATCCGGTGAAGATGTTCTGTAAGCATAATGAAAAGTTGCTTCTTGAGAAGGAGATCGGGCTCTTTATTTGCAGTATATCCCGTGAGCAGGATGAAGCCCAATTCGAAAACGCATTTTCTGTAAAAATCAGGAACCACAGTCGGGCTAATGCTTGCCTGGGCGGAGAGCTAATATTTGAAAAGCTCAATTTCTTTGAGAAACTAATGGTTTGGAAAGTGGCAGAAAGCCACCTTGAATTTCACATCGACCAACTCGAAACAGACACTTTTGTACAGAAATTGTATGCAGTAATTGCCAACTACTGCACAGTCTGATTTTTAAAGCCCGGCTGAAGCAGCCTTATTTTAAAAAGGACTCTCAAAATCTCTAAACAGGGGAAGCGCAGCGTCCTTTTGAGATAGTATGACTTCGCTCTGTTTCAGCGTCCAGTCAATACTGAAATCGGGATCATTCCACCTGACGCCTATTTCCGATTCTTTGTTATAAAGGTTGTCGACTTTATAGGTGAAGATTGTGTTATCTTCAAGCGTTACAAAGCCATGAAGGAAGCCTGAGGGAATCCACAGCATTCTAAAATTTTCGCCACTTAGTTCTACACAGATATGTTTTCCATACGTTGGTGAGCCTTTGCGGATATCAACTGCCACATCCATTACTTTACCCTGTATTACACGTACAAGTTTCCCCTGCGCAAACGGATTTGACTGGCCGTGTAACCCCCTGAGTGCTCCTTTATGTGAAAACGACTGATTATCCTGAACAAAATCCGTATCAATACCTGCATTCCTGAAAAGTTCCCTGTTGTAACTTTCATAGAAATATCCGCGTTCATCTTTCCAGATCTTTGGCTCTATAACAATAACCCCCGGCAGATCCGTCTGTATAAATTCCATATGTTTAATCTACAAATTCCATCAATGAATTAAAAGATACAAACCGGTTAGCGAACTGCGACGTGAGGTCTTTGATGATAGCAGGTTCGAAGCTGTCCTTGAAATGTCTGTAGTTATCGGCATTGTCGGATACAAACTGTAGACAATAGGTAATGCCTTCGTTGGGCGATTCGAGCACCCGCAGTAAACGATTGGATGTAAAGGAACCCGAACTCATGGCACGGGGGATAAATTCCTCATTTATCCATTTCAGCCACTCCTCGTTGATTGGTTGCTCTATTATAGCCGTGATATTGTATAAAACCATCCGCGAAGATAAATTCAAGGATTCATCTATCCAAGATTATCTCCTCTTAAGTTTCTGAAACGGTTTCTTGCTTCATTTACATGAAGGCTTCCCGGAAAATCTGTTATAAGTTTCTGATAATAAATCATGGCTTTTTCTGTATCATGCAGTTTGTTCTGGTAAATGTCGCCTAACATAAAGAGGGCGTCATCTCCCCATATATCAGAGTGATATTTCACGGTGATCTGTACAAGCGATTCGATGGCTTTGGTGATATTGTTTTGCTTAAGGAGGATACGCGCTTTTGCCATCAGGACATCATCCTCCAGTGAATTTCCGGGATACATAACGCCAATGCTGTCCAGTACATTCAGGGCGCGATCGTAATCACGGGAAAAAGTGAGCCGTTCCGCATAGGCGTATTTTTCAAGTGCGCTCGTGTCGGCCGGAGAATCAGTGTTCTCGGCGATTAAAAGGCTTAAATTAAGAGCGTCATTCGCAATTAGCTGTGATGTTGAACTTTTTAAGACGTCGAGTTGTGTTTTAGCCCATTCGAAGTCAGACTGAAAATAAGATAAACGGGCATTTCTGTATTTTGCTTCCTGGCCGGCAGGTTCGTTAGCAAATTCTTTTTCAGCTTGTCCGTATATCAGGGCAGCTTCCCAGAGTTCTCCTGAAAGGATATATACATCGCCTAATTCAAGCTTGGTCTGGCTAACAACAGAAAGAGGCAGCTGGGGGATCTTAAGGACTTCTTCCAGGAGTTTTTCCGCCTCTGAAGGTTTTTTCAGATAGAACGCTTTCAGGTCGGCCAACTGGCGCATGGCAAAAACCGTGTTCTTTGTGGCTCCAAATTCGTTCAGTAAACTCTGGTAATCATTTTCCAGTTTTAAAAGGTCAGCCTGCCCGGCGGGAGTATCGGTTAACATCTGGTAGCGGATACGAAGGGCTTCAGCTTTAGATGAAACATAGTATGGTGATTGCGGCCCTTTACCGGTAAGATAGTCAAGCGCCTTAATAGCAGTTGTGTATTCTTTGTTAGATATCAGGGCTTCGGCTATTCCATACACACGGTAGCCATCTTCCTTCAGTCTTTTGTCTGTTGCGATATTCACCTTTAAGGCTTGGTCAAAGTCGCGTTGTTGTAAATATACCCTCGAAAGGAGGTCTGACCAGGCCGGATGATCCTGTCTTGTCTGGAGTCTTCGGAGCAAGGCATTCTTTA
>JBQGEO010000579.1:0-2718 GCA_052039655.1 Pararcticibacter sp. | reverse complement strand
GGAATAAACCAGCTTTCCATCCTGTCCTGCAGCAAGCGGAGGAACAGGTTTCGGAACCTTGGTTTTTTGAGCTGAGGTATCACCGGCGTATAATAAGCCGCATAGTACCAGAGCTGAATAAAAATACTTACAGAAGGTCATCTTATCAGGAACCATTCGTTTAATTTATCTCTTAGTGTGCGAGATTTAGTTCTAATTGGTTGTGGGATCGGCGTTATTACGCGCCGGAAAACTAAATCTCAAAAACAAAAGTATATGCTGCTATCAGTCCTTTTATATACCATTTTCTCAATGTTTTGTACCATCTTGACATGGCTGGCAGCCTGATATTACGCAGCAGAAGAAAGCTACAACAAAAAAAGCACGTTCACAAAAATTCAAAAACCTGATTAATAGCTATAACTGCGGAAACAATCGAAACTTCCTGAAATAGCGCCTGATGAAAATAACAACAAAGCCATTTTATTCGCCATTAAGGCCTTTAAACAAGAACGAGGCCCTCTTTGCGGGAGGGCCTCGTTCTTGTTATATTGAAATTATAGTATCAGCAGAGCAATGCGCATCAGGCATGCTGAGGCACCTTTCTGTTGAATCCGATAACCTTAAACCGGTCTTTTAATAACAGAAAAGGCCTTTCTATTATATAATATGATATATGGGCACAGAGGAGAATAAGAACGACAATTCCGGGGACATCCAGGTTAAATGCATGCATTCTTTCAGACACAAATAACTGCTGCCACAGATATATACTGTATGAAAGCATGCCCAAATAGTTCAAAACCCTGTTATTAAGAACTTTAAACCAAAAGCCTTCGACATTTATGGAATATATGATAATAACAGCAATTGCTACATTTGTGAATAAACCAACGTTCCCCGCGAATGCATATAGAAAAGGCAAACCTGCTTCTGTAAATGACCTTACTAAAGGTGTAAGATTTGGATTTCCCGACAAATGGAACACATAACTTAGGATGAAAACCGATGCTGCAAGTAAAGGGAAGGCCAAAAGTGCCAGGTTGGGGTGTAGTTTGACAAATCCGGAAATCTTGTTGTAGTTCATGGCGGTTATACATCCCATAAGCAAAGCATCCCCGGTGCTGATAATGGTATTTCCATATGTTGCGGGGATACCGAAACTAAAATAGCGAATAATAGCAAACGAAAAAACAAGCAGGTATAGATACCGCAGCCGAAGCTTTTTGAAAAACCGAATGTAAAGAACAGGCCACACAAGGTAAAACATTTCTTCTACAGACAAAGACCAGAGATGTGCTGTCTCGACTGTCCTGTCCTGAAAAAATTGCTTGGTATAAGTAAGATTCGAGAACCAGTTCACAGTACTCAGATGAAAGTATCCAATTTTTTGAAGAACGAAATAAACAGCAAGCAAAAAGAAATAAGCCGGAAAAATGCGGAGGGTTCGCCTGATATAAAAATTTACAAGAGACGTGCTTCCATCACGCCGTTCCTCCGCTATCATAAGCCGTGTCACCAGGAATCCACTGATCACGAAGAAAACCTGCACTCCCAGCGGGCCATTAAATAGAAGCCAGCCTACCGCTTTTTCAATGGGAGTTTTACCAATATATCCATGTTCAACAAGATGGTTGCCAATTACGGCGATAATACATAAGGCCCGTAATCCGTTAAGGCTCGGGAGATAATTATCTTTCATAATTTAATAGGTTAGACTAAGCAAATACATCTGCGCCGGCATAAGGGCAGGGACAGTTACAAAGGAACAAGGTTAGGATGGGGGTATTGTAAAACCCTGCCCTGCCAGCGATGATCTTAAAAGCAGAAACCACCAACGGTGAAGCTCAAGTTAAGTTCTGTTCTGTGGCCTAGACACTACCCAGTTGATAGTCAACAGCAGGTATATTTTCTTTAACAGGAATAGAATGAATTTCCTGTAGTATTCTTTTGATTATGACATCTCTGTTTAAAAATGACTCAGCATATTGTCTTCCATTTGCACTGTTTACACTATAGTCCGCACTGCAACAATCAAGCAAAGTATCCTGAAGACCCTGCTGATCGTCGCAGGGAATCACAATGCCCATTTTGTTATCCTTTATAATTCCGTGTAAAAACGTGCCCGGTTCAGCTGTTACAAGAGCAAGTCCACCTACAGATAATATGGATGTCAGCTTTGAAGGCAACATGAGTTCACATGCTTCTTTTCTCTGGATAACGAGATGCACATCTGCCATATTAAGAAATGAGTTAAAAAGAGAGAGTGGCTGCAATGGAAGAAACAGTATATTTTTCAACTTCATGCCATTAGCAATTTCGGCAAGCTTCTCTTTATATGGACCGTTTCCGCATATCACAAACTTTATCATTTTATTCCATTCCAGATTCTTAGCTATATGTATAAGGCTCTCCAAGCCCTGCTTTTCCCCGATACCCCCTGAATACAGCACTACTTTATCTTCAGGCCTGAATCCCCACTGCCTTTTAAGGACAGTTTTCTCATACACAGGATAGAGAGAAGTTATATCCGCCCAATTTGGGAAGAAAAGAATCTTCTTGTTCACTTTTCGTGAGATCAGCTTAAGCATGCCTGGTGAAACAGTACTAATAAAGTCAACTTTTTTAAGAATGCCCCTTTCAAGCCAAAACAGGAATTTAAAAGGGGATTCCGATTTTAGAACTTTTAAATCTCTCGCCGCTTCAATCTGCAGGTCCTGAATATGATAAAGAATCTTC
>JBQGEO010000578.1:0-7103 GCA_052039655.1 Pararcticibacter sp. | reverse complement strand
GATTCCCTGTACTCGCAGTTAATCCCGAATACTGCGTTAACTGCTGGGCATAGGTACTTTTATCCTTATTGAACCATAAGTCAGTTCCTGATTCCGCCATAAAGATACCGTCTTCTTTACCATACCAGTTACGTTGCTCAGAATAAGCACCGTTAATATTGGTTATAAAGCCCTCTGGCGTTGTCCACACATTCTCGGCAGTTGCCCCCGAGGGATTGTATTCGTCAAGATTCTGACAAGAGGACAACCCTGCCATCAAAGAAATAAACAGCACAGATCCCAAGGTATTTTTTATTTTTTTCATTGTTTCTTTCTTTAAATGTTAAAAACCAAAGTTTACTCCAAATACCCACTGCCTGCTCAAAGGAGCAGATTCACTCCCTCCTCTCTCGGGATCATAATCTTTGATCAGATCGTTCTTTGTAAAAACCAGCAGATTGGTTCCGGTAGCGTAAATACGGACGTTATCAAGCATCAATTTCTTTGCGGCATTTTTAGGTAAAGTATAGCCTACTGTCAGGTTCCTAAGTTTTAAATAAGATCCGTCTACAAAATTCAGTGCCTGGTATCCCGTGTAACCGGGGTAAGAATTAAGCGATGCTCCTGCTCTTGGTCTCGGGTAATCATTAGTTGGATTTTCAGGAGTCCAGTAATTTAATGTTGCGGGACCGTTCCCTGCTCCTGAAGGATTATAACGGCCAAGGAATTCTGCATTGATCATTTGTCCATACCGTGCAAAAAGGTAAAAACTTAAGTCAAATGCTTTATAAGAAAAGTTATTCTGGAATCCAGCGATCCAGTCAGGAACTCTTGATCCTATATACGTCACATCGTTTTGAGGGTCGATGATACCATCGCCATTAAGGTCAGCAACCTTTATATCACCCGGGAGATATGTTCTGTTCCCCACTCTATACTGACTTGCTTCCTGAGCTTCCGAGGTTTGCCATATCCCCAGCTTTTTGTATGTATAAAAAGATTGAATTGGTCTTCCTAACAACAGAGAATTTTGCTCAATGTTACTGGATGCCAGAACATCATTACCATCTATGAGCTTAGTAATCTTTTCTTTGTTACGGCTGAATGTAAGTGTTGATGACCATTTGAAATCTCGTCCCTGTATGTTCCTTGAAGTAAGCGCAAGCTCTATACCCTTATTCTGGGTTTCCCCAATATTTTCCATAACCTGAGAAACACCGGTCGACCATGGTAAAGATCTTGGCAACAGGATGTCGCTCGTTACAGTCCTGTACCAGTCCGCAGTCAAACTCAAGCGGTTCTTAAACAACGAAAGATCAAGGCCAACATCCGTGGTTGCAGACTTTTCCCAACCAAGAAAGGGATTACCGATTAAGTTACTAAACTGGAACATATAAGCAGCCTGATTTCCAAAGCTCATATTAGCCGCTCCGTTTAACAAACTTTGGGTTTCATAGGGTTGAATGGAATAATTTCCCGAAATACCATAACTCGCCCTTACCTTCAAGTTAGAGATCTGATCTATTTCTTTCATAAATGCCTCATCACTTACATTCCATCCTATTGCAGCGGAAGGGAAGAAATCCCATTTGTTTCCGGGAGCAAGCCTGGATGCACCGTCAAAGCGCCCGGTCATAGTTAAGAGATACTTCCCTTTATAGCTATAGTTCAATCTTCCCGCATAGGCAATGTTATTAGATCCGACATAAGGAGAGTTCACCTGCCTTCCGTCTGCAGCTGTAAATCCCAATCCATAATACAAAGGGGATGAAATGGTTTGATAGTATCCTGCAGCGGTAGTAAGATCTCTGTCACTTTGAATATAGCTGGTGATACCCGTTAATGTTACAGAATGTTCATCTATTTCCTTTTTATAGGTTATAATATTATCCCAGGTAAAATTCCTGTCGAAAGTCGACTCGGAAAAAGTATAGGGAAAATTAAGGTTATACCTGTTCAGAGAGGTCTTATCCCGATAGATTCCCTGCCTTGAGGATGTCAGGTTCGCACCAAAATTAGATCTGATTGTTAAATCTTTTATAGGTGTTAATTCAACGAACCCGTTTGTAATGATATTAGATCTGATCGTGTTATTTTTAGCAATGTAGGGAGTTCTTTCATCTGCCAGAGGACTGATTTTGTTACGGTCCTGTTCAAGCGGATAGAGATTAATTACTCCATTTTCATCATAAGGTACGCCAAGCGGACTAACTGTAAGCGCCTGGGATAAGGGATTGTCCCTTTGATTTTGTTTTGAATAGGCAAATTGACTTTGCACGCCGACCTTCATCCACTTATTAATAGTTTGATCCAGATTCAATCGTGCATTGTAACGATTGTAGTCGGAATTTCTGAGCATTCCTGTTTCGTTAAAATAGCCAGCGGAAGCAAATATCCTCGTTTTTTCAGATCCTCCTGTAACTGTCACAGCATGACTTTGTTGAGTACCGTTTTTACTCAATAGATCAACCCAATCAACCCACTGCCCTGCCTGAACAGCCTCCCATTCTCCAGGAAATTGAGAAAAAATGCTTTGATCGTCTGCGGGGCTTGACCATGTAAATTGACCTTCTGTACGGGTATCATCCCTTCTATAGGCTTCGCGACGGAGAGAGATGTAGTCTTCTCCTGTTCTCGCCTTGGGAAACTGGTAGTCACTCACGCCATAGTAGCCGGAATATGAAACCTTTGCCTGACCAGCAGCACCTTTCTTAGTTGTTACAATAATTACTCCGTTCGCTCCAAGCGCACCATAGATAGCCGTTGAGGAAGCATCTTTCAAGACTTCCATTGACTCGATATCGTTTGGATTCAAATCATTGATACTTCCCCCCTGAATCCCATCAATAACATACAATGGGCCATTTCTTTGTGCCATATTTTCGCTCGTTGCTATAGAACGATTTCCCCTTACAACAATATTCGGGGCGGCTCCCGGTTGGCCTGAATCTCTTGTAATATCCGCTCCAGGCACTCTTCCCTGGATCGCCTCTACCGGATTATGGGTAGGAATTCGGGTGATGTCTTCTGATTTAACCGAGGTAACTGCACCCGTCAAATCTCTTCTCCTTACCGTTCCATATCCGATCACTACTACTTCTGAAAGTGCTGATGCCTCTGGATTTAGGGCTATCTTCAAGCCGTTCTGACCTACCTGAGCAGCAACTTCTTTCGGCTGAAAGCCAATGTACTTCACGACCAGTGTCACATTACCTGTCGTGGTAACCCTTAATGTAAATCTTCCCTGAACATCTGTAGAAGCCCCGCTTGTGGTTCCTTTCACCAGCACACTTGCTCCGATGAGAGGTTCTCCTTTTTCATCTGTGATCGTACCGCTTATAGTACCCTGCTGGGCACTTTCTGTAGCAAGAGGCTTAATGATCACCATATTTTCCATCACCTCGAAGGTGAGAGGCTGATCCTGCAGCACCTGCTTCATCACAGTCTCGATCGGACTGTTCTCGGCCAGAACATTTACCTGCTGATCCAGCTTCACCTGGTCCTGACGGTAAAAGATCGTGTAATGGCTGGTTTTCTCTATTTTCCTGAACATCTCCCGGACGGTCGCGCGGGATTCGTTCATGGTAAAAGTATTCTGGGAATAAACAGCTGCGTTCAGCTGCATGATCCCCGAAAAAATCAGAAATGTAATAAGCTTCATAGCTCTAAAGATTTTTTGCCTTACCAAAGGTTGAGGCAATAGATTTCCTAGTAGAAAAATCATAGATTTGAATCAGTTATAATTTAACATGGCTGTTCCCATTTTAGCCGGTGGGACACAGCGATTAATTAGCACAACCGGGATGTTAGCCGCATTCCGGTTTTATTTTAATAAAAAAGTCAGTGATGATGTCGTTCTATTTCATATAATTCCTTTTTTAGGTTAGTCATCTATTTAGCTAGTTTTTTAATAATAATTTCCGAATCGTTTATTGTATATTCCATTGGTGTTGTTTTCTTGATGATCTGAAGGGCAGATCGAATATCCCGGATATCTCTGAAGGTCCCTGAATATTCATACTTCTCCAGATCGGGATCCTGAAAAGTAATTTTCACGTTGTACCGCCGTTCAAAGTCATTCGCTATTTTTCTGAAGCTCTCCCCGTCAAAAACAAGGAAGTTATCTGTCCACCCTTTATATTCCTCCATCTGCGCAGGTGTAACTTCAAAGAGTTTAATAAGTTCGTTATTATCGGGCTTTCGGGCAGGCTCTGCAACTTTTTTATTGCTTTTATTCAGCACGGGCGTTTTCACTTTCAAAACCTGCTTTTCGCTGAGAAATACCTTTCCTTTTTGAGGATTGTGACTTGAGAACTTCCCTTCAACAGACACTTCACCTTCAAATACCGCCATTTCAAAATCCGGCTCATCTGCATAGGCCTTTACATTAAATACGGTTCCGATATCCCGGATCACAAACTTATCTGTATTAAGAAGGAAAGGAATATTCCGCTCCGAAGCGGCTATATCAAAATAGGCTTCTCCGTTTAAATAGACAGAGCGCAGCTCTTTTCCAAAATTCTGATTATACCTGAGAGTGGTTCCTGCGTTAAGCCACGCAGTAGTGCCGTCAGGCAAGGTCACTTTCCTGGTCGTACCCTTTGGAACACTTATTACAATTTCAGATCTGCCTGAAATTGAATTTCCAAACGGGTTTAGATAAAAACCGATGGCACAAGCAAGCAGAACGATGGCGGCAGAAGAAATCCAGATGGCGCGGATGCGCCTGATACCTGTCCTTTTTTCTATGTTGGTTTCCTTTGCAAATTTTTCATAGGCGAGGTCTGGATCAATGGAATGATCTGCATACAGAGACAGGTGCCATGTTTCATATAGCTCTAAATATCTCGCTTCATTCTTTTCATCCGCGCGAATCCAGTCTTTTACCACCAAGGCCTCTTCTTCTGATGCCTGACCTGTAATATACTTTACGAGCAAATCTTCTATCCCTCTTTCCATTTGAACTGTGATAAGACAACTAAAAAGTCCGCAACCCCCAATGGACTTTATTTTTTTTAAGGAAATATTTCAGAAAGTATCAGCAGGAGTGCAAGAAGATACTTCAGGCTTTGTCTTAGCTTTTCCAGGGCGATCGTTATATGCCGTTCAACGGTCTTCTGAGAAATGTTCAGGCTCCTGGCAATCTCTTCATTCTTAAAATGCTTATGACGGCTAAGCTTAAAAACTTCGCGGCATTTTTCAGGCAAGCGTTCAACTGCACACTGTATCTGCTCTGCGAGCTCCTTTTGCGAATATGAATTGCTTAATGATGTTCTCATCTCATCAAACAGGTTATTCCGGTAGAGGTAGTTCACATACTCGTTTTCAATCTTCTTATGCTTCAGATAATTCAGGCAACGGTTTTGAACCGCCTTATACAGGTACGCTTTCAGCGATTCATTGAGCCGGATCTCCTTCCTCCTTTCCCATAAAAAGGTAAACATGTCTGATACTACCTCCTTTGACATATCCAGGTCATTCAGAAAACGGTTGGCAAACAGGCTGAGCTCCACATAGTACCGGCGAAAAACAGACTCAAACACTTTTGGGTTGTTCAAATCAGTATCCTTATTCACAGGTGTTTTTCCAGCCATATCAGGGTCAGCAGTATCTTCTAATGCGATGGTACGCATTCGCGTTTTTAGCGACACCGCCAAATATAATTTATTTAATTTATTCCTTTCATCGCTCACAACAGACAGATAGCAGGACAGGTAAAACTACTGTTACGGCTGCTTGTTATCTGAATAAACAACCAACGATGAATATGAAGCCTAGTTTCTCAGATATTATCAGTTCGGAAAAGCCTACGCTTGTGGATTTTTCTGCCGAATGGTGCGGCCCATGCAAAGCTTTGGCTCCAATCCTGTCCGAGTTAAAAGAACAGATGAAAGATAAGTTGACAATTCTGAAAATAGATGTCGATAAGAATCCCGCAGCAGCAAATGCCTACAACGTTCAGGGCGTTCCAACCCTGATCCTTTTCAGGGACGGACAAATAAAATGGCGGCAATCCGGACTTTTGAGCAAAGCACAGTTGCAAGATGTGATTAATACGTATTCATAAAAACATTTTCCCGCCAACATTGATTATCTTGTAAGACTTAAATATGGATCAATCTGTTTTCCTTTTGGTACAAGATTCTCATAATGCCTGTAAAGAAGTGATCAGGCACAGGGATGGAGATTTACGCGTACGGGTGTATTGTCTCGGAAGGGATGAGTTCGAACCCGACCCCGATGAACTTCAGTTTTACGGAAATGATAATGGCGAACTGCTGGCATTTGAAACTTCCGGATATGACGGAACTGATCCTCTATTAGTCATCGAAGCCATCAGATGGTATGCCGACTACATCGACAATCCGCGGATGGAGATACTCGCAGAGGATCCACGGATATCTGACGCTGACGCGACCTATTAAGATTGCAATACCCGTCTGTTTCATCACGCTTAATTGCCGGACAAGTTCGACAGGACATAAAAAAAGCCCCGTATCCGGAGCTTTTAAAGATTTGTTTGCAATGTGCCCGAGACGAGATTCGAACTCGTACACCCAAACGGGCGCCACCCCCTCAAAGTGGTGCGTCTACCAATTTCGCCACCCGGGCAGGGATTGTTTAAGAACTTTTGTTTCCTTCTGGGTGACCGGGGAGAGACTCGAACTCTCAAGGGAATTCCCAACGGCTTCTGAGACCGCAACGTTTACCAATTTCGCCACCCGGCCAGAAAGGACTGCAAATATATGATCTTGATTTGAAAGTTCAAATCTATTTTCTTTTTTCTATTAACATTCTAAAATAAGCCCGTCGTAGGCTAGCCTGATACCTTCGGGCAACTCACTGTCAACCTCGGCATGCTTTCCCATAGTATGACTCAAGTGGGTAAGGTAGGTACGTTCCGCTTTAACCTCCCTGGAGAAAGCAATAGCTTCCTCCAAAGTAAAATGGGAGATATGGCTCCCCTTCTGGAGGGCGTTCAGTACCAGCACTTTGGTTCCTTTTATCTTTTCTGCCTCCGCCGGACTGATCGTCTTTGCATCGGTGATATACGTGAAATCCCCAATCCTGAAACCCGATATCGGGAGGCGGAAATGCATAACCTCTATCGGGGTTATTTCAAT
>JBQGEO010000577.1:0-11755 GCA_052039655.1 Pararcticibacter sp. | reverse complement strand
GGAGGCAGCTTCTTTAAGCTCTTTATCTACCCCTTCCAGTTTTACGTTTTTTACAAGGGCCTGATCTTCGTTAAGGTAACGGGTAGCGGAACATCCTCCTAATATAACTGTTAAAAACAGTATACTTGCAGCAAAGAAAATACGAAAGGTACTATATGCTTTCAAAATCCCAAGTCAGTTTTGTAAATGCATTACATCAAAAAAAATATAGAAAAGAACATCTTCTTTTCATTGCAGAAGGGTATAAATCAATAACTGAATTTCTGCAGTCAGATTATTCAGTCGACACAATTTTTTATACCCCTCCAGCCGCGCCAAAGTTGGGTAAATTCTCCCAAAAAGTAAAGCTGGTTGAAATCAGCACAAATGAATTAAAAAAAATCAGTACTCTTACTACCCCGCAAGACTGCCTGGCTCTCATCCATACACCCCAGAAAACTATCTTAAGCGCCGAAAGTTTTAAGAACAAGTTCACTATTGTGCTCGACGGCGTTCAGGACCCCGGCAACCTGGGCACCATCATACGCACTGCTGACTGGTTTGGGTTTTCGGAAATTGTATGCTCTGACGATACGGTAGAAGCATATAATCCCAAGGTGGTACAGGCCACAATGGGATCTCTGGCCCGTGTAAAGGTACATTACGAGGATCTGACGAGCCTTTTAAAACAAACAAAACTTCCGGTATTCGGAGCGTTGCTGAACGGAACGCCTGTTTATGAAACTGATTTTGGAAACGAAGGATTTTTAGTGCTGGGAAATGAAGGGAATGGAATTTCTGAAAGCGTGATCACAACGATCACCAATAAAGTTACCATTCCGCGCTTCGGGAATGCGGAATCATTGAATGTTGCTATTTCTGCCGGAATTTTTTGTTCCGAGCTAAGAAGATCGAAGTAAATTCAAAAACTGATTTTTAATTTCAAAATAATTGTTATTTTTGCACTCCCTCAAACAGGGTCGGATGGCCGAGTGGCTAGGCAGAGGTCTGCAAAACCTCCTACAGCGGTTCGAATCCGCTTCCGACCTCACAGGAGAAAACATTAAAAAGAAAACCATGGGAGTTACACGTTTAAAAAGAAAAGACAGAAGAAACAAAACGGTTTCACGCCTGGAAGTTCAATTCCTGAAGCTTGGCCGCAACATCGAACAGGGCAGCCGCTCAAAGGAATCTGCTAACAGCCAGCTGGCAAAGAACAACGAAGTTCTTGCTAAGATCGAAGCTGAAGCAAAATAAGGAAGATCCTGCCTTTAAAAGGCAGATAAGATATTGTGAAAGGATACTTTAAAAGTATCCTTTTTTTTATTGCTTTTTTTTCTCTTCCGGCCTCATCCGTCAATCCCTAAGGGGAGATTATACCAAACGAATTAAGTATTTGATTAGAGTGATGCCTGAAAGTCCTAATTTCGTACAGCTACCGAACCGCAGGACATCCTGGTACACGGCAGCATACCCATCCGGAACAAGTCTGAAATTTCTCCGGGACTTCTCCGGCACTTGGTTAGAGCTTGGTCATACCACCTTCGGGAAGTCTTCGGCAAAGCCCTGAACAACCCGGAGACGCGGTCAGGACTAAAGTCAGATTATTTCCGGGAAAAATCCGTTATCCGCTTCCGGAGGAACTTAGGAGCAGTCGGATGTATCCCTTTTCCGGCTGCTGTCAAATCTGTCTGAAACTACTTGCTGTTTCTAAGCAAAGCTTTATTGATCCGCTTAATAAGGGTCGGCCCCTGATATATAAAACCAGTATATATCTGAATCAGGGATGCCCCTGCCTGCAACTTTTCTATTGCATCAGAAGGTGAATGAATTCCTCCAACTCCGATAATAGGAAAAGCTTTTCCCGATTTCTCTGAAAGGTACTTAATCACTTCAGTAGATCGTTTGGTCAGAGGTTTTCCGCTCAATCCCCCGGTTTCGGATGTTAAACCAGAGGGCGATGTTAATCCTTGTCTCGATATCGTCGTATTGGTTGCAATAATTCCTGCAATTCCGGTTTCCTTTACAATATCTATAATATCGTCAAGCTGGCTGTTTGTCAGATCCGGTGCAATTTTTAACAGGATAGGCCGTGACACGCCATTCTTATTGTTGCGTTGCTGTAAAGTATTGAGAATGTTTTTAAGAGGCTCCTTTTCCTGTAATTCACGCAGTCCCGGTGTATTCGGGGAACTGACATTTACCACAAAATAATCCACTACATCAAACAAGGCATCAAAGCAAATGATATAATCGTCTACCGCTTTCTCGTTCGGTGTAAGCTTATTCTTTCCAATATTACCACCTATAATTAATCCATCTCGCTTTAGGTGACGAAGATGGCCTGCGGCAACTTCGGCTCCCTGGTTGTTAAATCCCATCCTGTTGATCAGGCCTTCATCCGCGGGCAATCTGAACATACGAGGCTTATCGTTACCTGGCTGCGGCTTCGGTGTAACCGTACCGATCTCAATGAAGCCAAATCCCAGGTTTGCAAGCTCCTTCACGTGAGAAGCGTTTTTATCAAAACCAGCTCCGAGGCCTACCGGGTTCTTAAACTTCAGTCCAAACACCTCCCTTTCGAGCCGCTGATCCTCCACGTGCAGCATCTTTCTTTGCAATGCAGAAACACCCGGAATACGGTTAACGGTCTTCAGCATTCCTGTAACAAAATGATGGATTCCTTCAGGCTCAAAGCGAAAAAACAGGGGTCTTATGAGATGGTACATGGCGCGAAATTAAATAGTTTTATGATTTCTTCTCAGCTTTTTTATTTATTCTGCTAATATTTGCGGCATAGTCCCGCCTAAAGGAATGAATACTAAAATGAATGATCTTTCTATAGTTGCTACAGCAGATGGCTCAAAAACCATCTTTAATGCGGAGGTAGGTGAACACTATCACTCCAAACACGGTGCATTACAGGAAAGCAAACATGTCTTCCTTGAATCAGGATTAAATTTCTTCCTTCAGCAACATCCGGCCCACCAGGTAAGTGTTCTGGAAGTAGGCTTTGGCACCGGCTTAAATTTCCTGCTGAGTGCAGATCATTGTTCCCGTATGCACATCAGGCTTCAATATACAGGAATAGAGGCTTTCCCTTTAAATGAGGAGACGATCTTTCAAACGGGATATGAACAATATGTACAGGCAGAGCTGTGGAACAGTTTTCAAAACTGCTACCGGCAGTCTTTTGATGCCCCTGCAGATCTGAATGAATTCTGTAATCTCCGCATAGACCAATGTAAACTTTTGGAATTTCATTCAGAACAATCTTATGATGTGCTTTATTTCGATGCATTTGCAGCGGTTCATCAGCCTGAGATGTGGAGTGCAGAATCGCTCGAAAAGTGTACCCGGTATCTGAAGCCCGGCGGTGTGTTTGTGACGTACGCTATAACGGGAAACCTGAAAAGAGCGATGAGGTCTCTGAACTTCGAAATAGAGAAAGCTCCCGGCGCTCCGGGGAAAAGAGAAATGCTGAGAGCTGTAAAACAACTTTAAGGCCGGGTGACAAAGCAGCAGCCCGGAAACCGCGCAGGGAGATCTGCACGTTTAAATATTACAGGCAATCACAAATCCCGATGCCCACGCCCATTGAAAGTTGTAGCCACCCAGCCAGCCCGTTACGTCAACGCATTCGCCTCCGAAAAAAAGCCCCGGAACTCTCCTGGCTTCGAGTGTCTTGGATGAAAGCTCTTCTGTGGCGACACCTCCCCTCATCACTTCTGCACGGTCGTACCCTTTATCTCCCGCCGGTTTAATCCTGAAATGATGGATCTGCGTTTCTATTTGGGCAAGATCCGACTTGCTCAGAGAGGCAAGATTTTTGTCTACAGGCAGATATTTACCAAGTGCTTCTGCAAATTTACGCGGAAAAACTGATGACAATAAGGTCAAAAACATTTTCTTCCCGTTTTGATTCCGCTCGGTTTCTATCAGGCTGGATATCCTTTTCTCAGGAAGCAGATCAATTTCGATCCATTCTCCCGGCTTCCAGTAAGAAGATATTTGCAGGATAGCAGGGCCGCTGAGTCCCCAGTGTGTAAAGAGTATGTTTTCTTCAAAGCTGATCTGTTCATTGCTGACCCGGCAGAAGAGGCTGTTGCCCGACAATTGCGCAAACCATTCCGCGTCTTTACCGGTAACCGTGAGCGGCACCAGCGCAGGGGCAGTCTTGGCAACGCGGAGACCAAACTGCTGTGCTGTTTTTAAAGCAAAGTCGGAAGCACCGAGCTTTCGGACAGGCAGCCCACCGGTGGTAAGTACCAGCTTAGGTGCCCGGACACTAAGGACACGGCCCTCTGTTTCGTAAGAAACCACGAAGTGGCCGTCCTCTTTTTTCACATCAGTGACGTCAGCATTACAACGAATTTCCTGTTCAAGATCCTTACACAAGTCAACAAAAACGTTTACAATGTCCTTCGCTTTATTGGTCTCGGGGAACAACTGTCCCAGTGTCTTCTCCCTGCCGTAAATACCGTAAGTTTCAAAAAACGTAATAGTGTCATTTACCGTCCACTGAGAAAAAGCAGATTTGCAGAAATGCTCATTTCCCGAAATAAAATTGGACGCAGAGGTATTCAGATTCGTATAATTGCATCTTCCGCCACCCGATATAAGGATTTTGGCTCCCGGCTGAGTATTTTTTTCAAGAATTAACACCTTTTTTCCCAGAAATCCAGCCTGGACTGCGCACATCAGGCCACAGGCTCCGGCTCCTATTATCAGCGCGTCGTACATGGATCTTTTAAAGAGCGCAAAGGTAGTTAATAATCCTATTCTAATATCATCCATCTGCCTATGGAAGCTCGCTGTGTTCTTAAAATAATTAAATTGTCCGTTTATCCTTCCACAATCGCATTTAAAATTTTGTTATTAACGCTGGATTTGTATATTTGCGCTCCCGGTTTTAATCAGGAGTTACAATAAATGCAGTTATTTTTCACATATCACCGTCATTTCCATCATCGCCCCTGAGGCGATATGATGAACTTGTACGGTTTCTACGTGAAACTGATTTTATTGAAACTTATTTCTTGTACTGATTAAATAATAACGAATTGAAAACACTCAAAATCGCTATCCAGAAATCGGGTAGACTAAATGTAAAATCTGTTGAACTTCTTAAAAACTGTGGCTTAAGCTTCGAGAATTATAAGAGTTCCCTTATATCCCCCGTTTCAAACTTCCCGTTAGAAATCCTTTTTTTAAGAGATGATGATATTCCGGAATATGTGCAGGACGGTATTGCCGACCTGGGTATTGTTGGAGAAAACGTCATTAATGAAACAGAAGTTGACGTTGCCTATCTTCAAATGCTGGGATTCGGTAAATGCTCGCTCAAGTTGGCGATTCCTAACCAATGTTCTATTAAAACGCTTTCTGATCTCAATGGAAAGTCTATAGCAACGTCCTACCCTGTTATATTGAGAAAATTTCTTGAGAAAAATTTCGTACAGGCAGATATCCGTACTATCTCCGGATCTGTAGAGATATCTCCCGGACTCGGCCTGAGCGACGCTATCTGCGATCTTGTATCAACGGGAGGTACGCTGAAAAGTAATGGTCTTACTCCTTTTGCTGATGTATTACATTCAGAGGCGGTAATGATCGGACGTAAAGGAATTGAGAATGATCCATTAATTATTGAGCTCATCCAGAGGGTTCAATCCGTGTTGCGTGCAAAAGAAACGAAGTATGTAGTTCTTAATATTGAAGAAAAGAACCTTGATGCCATCAAAGCCCTTCTGCCGGGGATCAAAAGTCCTACTGTAGTTCCACTTGCAGAAAAAGGCTGGGCTGCAGTTCACACTGTTATACCGGAGAAAGATTTCTGGAGCAAAATCAACGAATTAAAGGCTGCGGGAGCTCAGGGAATTGTGGTAATGCCCATAGAAAAAATAATTCTTTAGATCCTGGATACCAGCTTACATCTTACCACGAGACCACGGTTTTGGGGTAATAATATGAGAGAACAATGAAAGTCATAAGCTTTAATCCTGATGATAAGGAAACTGGCTTTACAGCGATGCCGGATATCGAGACCCTTATTGCGAGAAATATTGATCCTGATAAAACAATAACAGAGCGCGTTGAGACCATAATATCCGAGGTAAAAACGAATGGAGACAAAGCTTTATTTGATTTCACTGAGCGTTTTGATGGTATAAAACTTCAAAAACTGTTTATCGGTGCCGACGAAATAAGGGAATTGGCATCGGCCATAGGAGAAGAACAGAAGTCGGCTATAGATACCGCCTATCACAATATCCGGCTGTTTCACGAAAGCCAGCAAAAAAAGGAAGACAAGATAGAAACCATGCCTGGCGTAACTTGCTGGCGCGATTCGAGACCGATTGAGAAAGTCGGCCTTTATATTCCCGGCGGATCCGCGGTTTTGCCGAGCACTTTCCTGATGCTGGGTATACCGGCCAGAATTGCAGGTTGCAGGGACATTATTGTTTGCTCGCCGCCGCAGAAGGATGGCAAAGTAAATTGCTTCCTTGCCTATGTAGCAACCCTGCTGGATATAGACCGCATTTATTTGTGCGGTGGTGCACAGGCTGTAGCAGCTATGGCGTTCGGAACGGAAAGCATCGCTAAAGCAGATAAGATATTTGGTCCCGGGAACCAGTATGTAACCCGGGCAAAAACAATTATCCAATCTACCTCGCAAACTGCAATTGATATGCCGGCAGGGCCATCCGAGGTTCTCGTTATCGCCGACGAAAGTTCAGTACCGGCCTTTGTTGCAGCCGACCTCCTTGCACAGGCCGAGCACGGCCCTGATTCGCAGGCAGTCCTCGTTTCAAATGCAGAAGAAGTGATTAACGAAATCATAGAAGAACTGCAGCAGCAGCTCGAATTACTTCCCAGAAAAGATATTGCCGCTAAGGCTATAGCCAATTCTTATGCAGTACTGACAGACGATCTTCGCGAAGCAATGGATTTCAGTAACAGATATGCTCCTGAACATCTCATTCTGGCAACAGACCAGTGGCGGGAGCTGATATCCTCGATCAGTAATGCAGGGTCCGTATTCCTGGGGAATCTTACCCCGGAAAGTGCAGGAGACTATGCATCGGGAACAAATCATACCCTGCCGACGAGCGCCTATGCACGCTCTTATTCGGGCGTATCGCTTGATTCGTTCCTTAAAAAGATCACGTTCCAGCACATCACAGCGGAGGGGGTCAGAAATATCGCACCGACGGTGGAAGTGCTCGCTGAACTCGAAGGCTTAGAGGCGCATAAAAACGCGATGGCGGTGAGAAGAACCATGAGCTACGAGGACAATTACTAAAACAGCTTAGAAAAATGGACTTAAAAAAGATATTAAGAACGAACATACAAAACCTGGTACCCTACTCGTCCGCACGGGACGAGTTTCAGGGAGAGGCCTCCGTTTTCCTGGATGCCAATGAAAACAGCTTCGGTTCGCCCCTTGCGACTGCATATAACCGCTATCCAGACCCGCTTCAGCTGGCTGTAAAAAAGAAGATAAGCGAAATAAAGGGAGTGCCGCCTCAGAATATTTTCCTTGGGAATGGAAGTGATGAGGCTATCGATATCCTTATCCGTGCTTTTTGCAGGCCGGGTATCGATAATATCATCCTGCTTCCTCCCACCTATGGGATGTATGAAGTATCAGCCAATATTAATGATGTCGCTGTAAAGAAAGTGCCTCTGACTGAAGGGTACCAGCTTAATCTGGAGGGCATAGCAGAAGCCATTGATGGGAATACCAAACTGATCTTTATCTGTTCACCTAACAATCCTACTGCTAATTCCATTTACAGAGAGGATATTGAAACCGTATTAGCCAACTTTCCCGGATTAGTGATAATCGACGAAGCATATATTAATTACTCCCGGCAGAAAACATTTATCCGCGAATTAACAGAGTATAGCAACTTGGTGATTCTTCAGACCCTTTCCAAAGCATGGGGACTTGCCGGGCTGCGTGTGGGGATGGCATTTGCAAGTGAAGAAATTATCGAAGTGTTCAATAAGGTGAAGCCTCCCTATAACATCAATGAGGCTTCTCAGCAGTTAGCCTTAAGTGCGCTTCAGAACGTTGACCAGGTAAACGAATGGATCAGGGAAACAGTGGCTGAAAGAGACCGGCTGGGTACAGCGCTTCTGGATTTACCCTGCGTAAGGAAAATATTTCCGTCTGATGCAAATTTCCTTTTGGTAAAAACCACCGATGCTAAAGGCATATATCAGTTTCTGGTAGAACGGGGCATCATTGTACGCGATCGCTCTAATGTTATCCTGTGCGAAGACAGTCTTCGTATCACAATAGGAACACCAAACGAAAACACTCTTTTACTCGAGGCTCTGAAGTCTTTCCCTCACTAAGAATTATATGGATACTTTTGAAAATAATGCTGCGTCGCCCAAAAAGAAAATTCTCTTTCTTGACAGGGACGGCACAATGGTACTGGAACCTGAAGACTACCAGGTAGACTCCTTCAGTAAACTCGAGTTTTATCCGGGTGCATTTAAATATCTGAATAAAATAGCAGAAGAACTTGATTTTGATTTGGTTATGGTAACCAATCAGGATGGACTCGGCACAGATTCACATCCCGAAGAAAACTTCTGGCCAGTACACAATTTCATTCTTAAATCCTTTGAAAACGAAGGCGTCAGCTTCAAAGAAGTCATTATTGACAAGACGTTTGCCCATGAGAATGCACCGACGCGTAAACCGGGCACGGAGCTGCTCCTACATTATTTTGACAGGGAAAAATACGACCTTGCCAATTCTTACGTTATAGGAGACCGGGTTACGGATGTGGTATTGGCAAAGAACCTGGGATCGAAGGCAATATGGTTAAAGCTGGATGACTCGCTCGGAGCTGACGAAATAAAAGAAAAGGCCGGTGAACTGAAGGATTGTCTGGCACTTGAAACAACTTCATGGAAAGAAGTATATGAATTTCTGAAAGCCGGAAAAAGAGAGGTGGAACACAGAAGGACTACCAAAGAGACAGATATCAGCATCAGGATCAACCTCGACGGCAAAGGCAATGCAAAGATTTCCACCGGCTTGCATTTCTTTGATCATATGCTCGATCAGATTGCCCGTCACGGGGGAATGGATCTTGAGATAGAAGCAAAAGGAGATTTACATATAGACGAACATCACACCATAGAAGACACCGGAATCACACTTGGAGAAGCAATAGCCAAAGCCCTTGGTGATAAGAGAGGGATCGAGAGATATGGTTTCTGTCTTCCGATGGACGATTGTCTGGCCCAGGTTGCCATAGATTTTGGAGGACGCAACTGGATTGTCTGGGATGCTGAGTTTAAGCGTGAAAAAGTTGGAGAAATGCCTACCGAGATGTTTTTCCATTTTTTTAAGTCATTCAGTGACGCGGCGAAATGCAACCTGAATATTAAAGCAGAGGGAGCAAATGAGCATCATAAAATTGAGGCTATTTTTAAAGCATTTGCAAAGGCGATCAAAATGGCAGCGAAAAGGGATGTAAACAATATGTTATTACCCAGTACAAAAGGATTGATCTGACACACGATATAGAGTAAAAAGCTATGGCAGAAGAGAGCAATTTACAGCACCGGAATTCCGTTCGGACAGATGAAAGGAAGAAGACCGGGATCATTTCATACGGTGCCGGCAATATTTTTTCGCTCACAGCAGCACTGGAACGTCAGAATATCCCATTCGGGATGATCTATTCACCTGAAGAGTTCGATCAGTACGACCGGTATATCATTCCCGGTGTCGGCCATGCGGGTGCTGCCATGCAGAAACTGGAAGAAAGCCGGATGATAGAAAAAATAAAATCGACCTCAAAACCGGTCCTGGGGATATGCGTGGGAATGCAATTATTAACCGATTTTTCTGAGGAAGGAAATGCACATCTGCTGTCTATCGCCCCTCTGAGAACCAGGCATTTTGATGAAACGCTTCAGATTAAAGTACCTCACACAGGCTGGAACAAAGTTTGCTCTCAGTTTGAAAATGAATTATTTAATGAAATAAAGGATGGCACTTACTTTTATTTTGTTCATTCCTATTTTATCGAATTTAATCCTACTTTTACACTCGCTTTTGCTGATTACGGGGTTAAATTTTCAGCGGCGTTGAAAAAAAATAATTTTTACGGAGTCCAGTTTCATCCTGAGAAATCAGGTGAAGCAGGAGAAAAAATACTCAAAAACTTTTCAGAATTATAGAAACATATGTACATCATCCCTGCAATTGACATTCTGGACAAGAAAGTTGTCCGCTTGCGAGAAGGAAACTACGATCAGGCTACATTTTACGATGTAACATTGGAAGAGATGATCGAAAAGTACCAGTCGAATGGTACAGAATTCGTTCATGTTATTGATCTGAACGGAGCTAAAGGAGACTTCAGCAATCAGGAATATCTCTTCGATATCATCCACAAAACCGAAATGAAGGTTCAGTACGGTGGGGGTGTGCGCAGTATTGAGAAAGTTAAAGAACTGATCGACGCAGGAGTGCACCGGGTAATCGTGGGCACCCAGGCTATCACCAACCCTGAATTTTTAACCGAACTGAGCAAAGCAATTTGCGGAAAACAACAGTGCTCCGACCAGGTAGTAGTTGCGATAGACGTGCTTGATGAAGTGATCAAATACTCTGGCTGGATGGAAAGCTCTCCGATAAAGCTCATGGATTATGTAGACCGTTGCTTAAATCTTGGCATTTTCCGGTTCCTTTGCACAGACATCAATAAAGATGGAAAACTGGGAGGAGCAGGCGTTGACTTGTATAAGAAATTACTGGAACACTCTCCTTTCATCAAGCTTATCGCTTCAGGCGGTATCAGTTCTATGGAGGATATCAAAGTATTACATGATATTAAAGTGGAATCATGTGTCGTGGGCAAAGCAATTTACGAAGGCATGATCTCAATAGAAGAAATCCAGGACTGGAATCTGAAATCCCTGATTTCATTTTAAACTGCCGGACACCCATGTGTGTCCCGGCTCCCTACTTCGTTCACTATGACGAATCACAGTTACAATTTTAATCAGTCTGCAGCACCGCAGGCTTCTGAAAGAGAAAATGACCTGCCACAGGCAGATCATTTTACTGCTACAAGCGGAGGCCTTGCCAAACGCATCATCCCCTGCCTGGATGTCAAGGACGGACGCACAGTGAAAGGTGTTAACTTTGTTGACCTTCGTGATGCCGGTGATCCCGTTGAACTGGCCTGGCAGTATTCGCAGCAAGGCGCAGACGAGCTCGTCTTTCTCGACATTACAGCCACTCATGAAAGACGCAAAACCATGGTCGAGCTTGTTAAGGCAGTTGCCCGGCAGGTAAACATCCCGTTTACTATAGGCGGGGGAATAAACGAAATAGCAGACGCGGACATTCTTCTCAACGCAGGGGCGGACAAAATATCCATCAATTCGGCGGCAGTCCGCAGCCCTGAGCTCGTAAATGAGTTAGCAAATGCGTTTGGGAAACAGTTCGTGGTAGTTGCAGTAGATACCAAGAATGTAAATGGCAAAAATCTTGTCCACCTGAACGGAGGACGGATTCCGACCGATATTGAGACAGAAAAATGGATTAAAGAAGTGGAAGAGCGAGGTGCGGGAGAGATCCTGCTAACTTCCATGGACCATGACGGTACTAAAGGAGGATTTGATAATATCCTGCTGAAGAAGATCAATGATTCTATATCCATCCCCCTGATCGCTTCGGGAGGTGCCGGGTCAGAACAGCATTTTATCGACGTTTTTAAGCTGACAAATGTCG
>JBQGEO010000576.1:0-5187 GCA_052039655.1 Pararcticibacter sp. | reverse complement strand
GAATTTCCGCACATAAAAACTTTCCTGGTCACCATACTTCTCTGATCTGTTCTCATCTAACTGAATACCCATTTCAGAACGGAACTTTAAAGGCTGAACAATCTTCCATTCAAGATTGAAAAGACCTTTAAAGCTTTTATTATTAAAAGTGTAATCAGTGTTTTCTCTTTCCTCGACAGCGTTAAAAGGAAGATAAATATCGCCTGCGAAATTTGTTGAGCCTGTGATATCAGGGTCGTAAACAAAGGCCCCATTCTCGTCCCGCACTCTGAGATAGGGATTCGCATTCCTTGAATAGGTACTCGGCTTCGTCTGAGCTGAGCCTTCAGACACCGGATTCTTCCGGTCAATGGCCGTCCCAAACAAGCCAGCGCCAAACTTAAGTTTATCCGATACTTTGAGATTTGTTTTCAGCGTGACATTATATCTCTTCAGGCCTGTACCACGAGTAGCTCCCTTTTCATCATAATACCCTGCCGAGAAATAATAATCAGCATCATCAGTACCACCCGAAATACTGGCAGTATACTGCTGGTTCACGGAAGTTTGGTATAACTCTTTTCCCCAGTCTGTGTTAACAGCCCTGAGCCCGTTTATCGCATCCTGAGTTGCAGAGTTCAAAGCGCTGAATCCGCCCTGACGGAAAGCATTTAACTGGCCGTTCTGATTCAGAATCCTGGCCACAGCTCCATATGTATCGCGATAAGTAAGATCTTCACGGGCAGCAAGCCCTAGTTCCCAATCCACCTTCTCATTTGAGTTCATTAGATTCAAACGGCCGAAATCGGGACGCTGACCGATGAACGAGTTCGCATTCACGTTCACTTGCATCGGGCCTTTCTTTCCTCTCTTTGTGGTGATCACAATTACACCATTAGCAGCACGTACACCATAGATGGCAGTAGCAGCCGCATCTTTCAGGATGGTGATATCTTCAATATCGTCCGGATTAACACCGGCAATAGGAAAATTACGCAGCTGATCAATATTGTCCTTGTCCAGGATTGCCGGCATATTATCCCCTTCAAGAGGAATTCCGTCAAGAACCCATAATGGTTCCTGATTGCCGTTCAAGGAAGCAGTTCCCCTGATCCTGATCTTGGGTGCCGCACCAGGGCCACCATTCAGAGTAGTGACTACTACTCCTGCCACTTGTCCCTGCAGCATCTGATCGACCCCTGCTACACCGCTCTGGCGGATATCAGCAAAGCTAACTTTAGAGGAAGCAGTGGTGTTCTTACTCTTTTTAATAGAATTATAGCCTGTTACAATTACTTCCTTCAACTGGTTTTCATCGTTTATCAGCCGAACCTTTAAGAAAGTCTTTCCGCTGATATCAATCACTTTAGAAGCAAAACCAAGAAAGCTGACACGAATAGTACGTGTACCAGCAGGAAGCGTCAGGCTGAAATTACCATTTACATCCGTTACGGTACCCAGGGCTGAACTGCGGATAATGCCCGGAGCACTGGTCTGTTCGCCAATTGTCGACTTATCTGCCATCACCGAAGCACCGGGAACTGGCTTCCCATCATCGTCTGAGAGCACCTGCCCCCTGATCGTCACCTGCTGCCCCTGTGCCTGCGCACCGAGGAACAGCATACATAAAAAAAGTAATAGTCTATTCATGTGTGATTTTGTTGCTATTGAATATTAAGTCCGCGGCGTATCCTGAGAATCAGGTCCTGATAGTGCGCACGCGTCACATCGTCACCAGATTTTTGTTTACGTTCGAGCAGGTGGAATATCTTCAAGAGCTCGGCACGCTTAAGCATTGCAGCTTCTGATGTACGCGACATGAGGCTTACATTTATGTTCCTCAATGCCTGCTCCTGGCCGAAGCCTTCACCCGCCTGCATATAATGGCATTCTTCATGCAGACTTTTCGGCGACAGCTTCTCGAGCAGTTTACCAGAGCTGACAAGCAGGGCATCCACATAGTTCTGCTGAAACATTCTTTCGTAAATACCGAGTGCCTTACCCTGGCTGGTTGGCCGGAAAACCTCAGCATGCATCCTTCTGAAAAGTTCTGTTGCTGTAAACACATTTTCTTTGCCCCAGAATGCCTCTGCCTCCGTCATACGCATCAGGCGCTCATCGGCAAAAAGCTTATAGATGACATCGTACTGCGCATTTCTGCGGACATTATAAGGCGTATACTCAAAAGGCCCTACCGGCGAATCCTGGGTCGGCAGGAATTTTGAGAGAAGCTGCGGCTCAACCAACCATTCCGGCATGCTGAAAACTTCTTTCCGGAGAAAGTCGAATGCTTCTTCCTGACGTCGCGCAGGAACCGGTTTCCAGGCATCCTTGCCATCTCCTTTTACCGCGCTTTCAAGATAGAATCCACCAATATTCGCAGTTACATGCCCGGCATACATCTGCCACTGCTGAATAGCCGCCAGCAAAAGTTTTCCGGCTTCGTAATAATCTTCGCCTTCAGTAGCTGCTATTGTACTTATCTGCGGAACAATGCGCCTGAGATTCTTAAGGCCATAATAACTGGCTTTCACACTATTGTCTCCAAGGTCTTCTGACTGAGACCGCGGGTCAACAATATTCTGTGATTCCTGCTGCTCTCCATACTTATACAGCGGGTCATTCTCGTGCTTTCTGAGCCAGCTCTGTAATACCGGCAACTCTGTATGCGGATCATTCATGTCAAGCCACCGGTATCCCCATTCAATTGCATATTTGTCGTATACGCCAATCTGGGGATTAATGTTCCTGACATTGTCTTCCGGCTGGGCGACATAATTGAACCGGGCATAGTCCATGATAGAGGGAGCCGTTCCGCCCATTCTTGCAGTAAAAGAAGGTGAGCGAAGGGAATCAACCGGAAATGCTGCAGACGCTCCCATATTATGTTTTAATCCAAGTGTGTGTCCGATTTCATGGGAGGATACGAACCGGATGGCATTGGCCATTAACGTTTCTGATAAATTCCTTGCCCGGGCTGCTGAGTCAATAGCCCCCGTCTGAATGCGCATCCAATATTTTAATGATGTCATTACATTATGCCACCAGATCACATCCGACTCCAGGATCTCTCCCGAGCGCGGGTCGATCACCGCAGGGCCCATAGCATTCGACTTCGGCGATGCAGCATATGTTACAACGGAATACCTCACATCATCAGCATCAAAATCCGCCGTGTCCCTTACTTCCCTTGCCTGAATGGCATTCTTAAAACCTGCCTGTTCAAACGCTTTCTGCCAGTCGTTTATACCAGCTTTGATAGCGCCAACCCATTGGCGCGGAGTTGCCGGATCGATAAAAAATGTGATCGGCTTAACAGGCTCTACGAGTTCACCACGTTTATAACGTTCCCTGTCTTCTGGTTTTGGCTCCAGCCTCCATCGTGTGATCAGCTCACGGGATTCCATTTGCTGCTGGCGGTCGGAGAAGTACCATCTCGGTGTTGTGAAGAATCCTATCCGCTTATCGCCAAAGCGTGGTACCATTGGAATTTCGGGAAGCAGAAGCACATTTGTTGTCACCTTCACACTTACCGGCAGTGAGTTGCTTCCTTCTGTCACCGTGGTACTTAAAAGAGATTTTACCACCAGGTTTTGGGGAAATGCTTTAATATCTTCAATGGCCGAAAGCGATGTTTTTACGCTTGTTCCTAGTCCGATATCGTTAAACACATCGTTAAAGCTCTTATCCGTACCGTCGAATACCCGGTTCACTTTTACTACCACCGCAGATGAGTCTGCATTATAAGCTTCAATTTTAAAGGATTCTATCACCGATCCGGTAAAGTTATCCCTGACAGACTGTGTAATGGCGTCAGCCACCGGCGATTCTACCTGGGGGACAATCGTTTTTACCCAAACGGTTCCCGCTCTCTTATTTAACGAAAAGCGGATCACCTTATTCTCGGTATTCATCCCCTTATTAATCCCCGCTTCATTGATAGACAGCGGAACCGAGGAGATCTTATTCACCAGTAAAAAATCTCTTTGCATCCAGCGGAGCGGGACTTCAAAATAGAAGTCATTATCCACGCGGTGCACATCAAAGATCCCTTTTACTGTTGTCGCCTTTTTCAAAAGTTCTTTATACGACTTGCCGCTGCTCTTCTTATCAGCCTCAGCACTGTCAGCACGACTCTCTGTTTTCTTTTTATCCGTTTTGCCAGAAGATTTATCCTTTGTTTGCGAGAAAAGCTCAGCAGAACAAGAAAAGACCAGAAATAAAAAAAGAATTACCCTGAAATATTTCATCATGAGGACGTTGTGCGCCCTGTTTATCCCGAAAACCACAGATCCAATATGCACTAAAAACAAAATAATCTAAAATCAGAACAAACGGACACGCTATTTCAGGGTGTGAATCCGCATTTTTAAGGAGTAAAATTTCAATCAATTTGCAGATCCGCTTGTTAAACGACCGGAAAGTAGCACACATAGGAATTATCTTCCCGGCCATAGGCAAAACCATCTATCTTATAATGAGCATAGATACTTTGAATATAATTTAAGCCATACCCGCCCGAATCTACAGGTGTTGATCGGGCCTGAAGATTATTTTCAACCACGATAAACCGCCCCTCACTCCTTACCACGATCGTCAGGGGCTGCTCTTTTGAGACGACATTATGCTTCACAGCATTTTCTACCGCAGTTTGAATGGCCATAGATGGTAACCGGCATAGCAAATGCCCTGCATCAATATTTATATGAAGTACATGAAGGGCTTCGCCGAACCTGACACGCAATAGGAAAGTATACTGCTCGGCAAAATCTATTTCCGCCTGAACAGGGGAAAGGCTGTCAGGAAATTCATTCAGCACGTACCGGTATACCTTTGAAAGTTTCATCACGAAGGTTTTAGCAGTCTCAGGCTCACGGGCAATCAGCACACTTAAAGAACCAAGCGAATTGAAAAGAAAATGAGGATTGATCTTTTGCTTTAATTTATCAAGCAGCAGCAGTGCATTCTCCTTCTGCTGCTTTTCCGAAGTCAGCAGTAATTTCTGTTTCTCGATCAGGAGGGTTTGCTGCTCGTCTTCCGCCCTTCGTCTTAATTCAAATTCTTTCAGCCATTTCCGCTGACTGTAAATGCCGGTGCCGAGTATGACAATAAGAGCAAAAAGACCAAACAATGCAGAATATTTCGATATAGAATTAATCTCATCACTTACAAGGAAAGTGGGCGCATCTACGACCAGGATCCAGGATT
>JBQGEO010000575.1:0-8419 GCA_052039655.1 Pararcticibacter sp. | reverse complement strand
GTGGTTATTTTGTTGAGAGGATTAATGGAAATGGAGATCACATCTTCGACAATATTACACGGTGCCGGGTTCATGGTAATTGCCGACAGGACCAGATCAACTTTTCCGGCTGCAATTTCATCAGAAGAAGGAATGTACTGAGGGTTGAGAGCATTCCTGCCTGGCATAAAAGTACCGGTGCCGCCTTTCCATTCAAAAGATAAAACCGGCGGTCCGGTTATGGACCCATTAAGATGAACCTGTTCATTAGGACAGATCGTCAGATCATTTCCGGCACTGACGGTGGGTGATTCGTTGAATGTAATCTTCCTGGTGGTCGTAATCGTTCCGCAATTATTGCTGTAAGTAACAGATACGGTATATTCTCCATAATCTTTAAATAGAATCGAAGGCTCTTTGGAAGCTGATGTTGTCCCGTTCCCGAATGAATAGGCTCCACCGGAAACTTCCCATTTATAGTTTGCGGCCTGTTCATAGTAAGTCCCCGTAAAGGTAGTTTGCACAGGATTGCCACTTGTATTACTGAATGTCAGGAGATGCCCTTTTCCGCATAGATTTGTCGCCCAGTTGGCTGTTATACCAGGGCTCTCGTTAAAAATAAATGTCTGTTCGCCTGTGGTTACCGTTTTACAGGCCGAAATAATACTTAACTTAATGGTATAGATACCGGCTTTGGTAATGCCGATTTCAGGATTGGGACTGGTGTCTTTAGTATTGGAAAGAAAGACAGCAGGGGCAGGGCCCGAAACTGCCCATTTATATGAGCTTACAGCCAGGATACTGGTATCGATCACCGATTTATTTTCGGGTTTGACTGTTGCCCCGCTGCAAAATATCGAACCGTTTAATTTAAAGTCAGGAACAGGTGCTTTCTGCACATAAATGGTTTTTTCCACCGGTTCAGCCTGGCATTCAGACGTACTTTGCGATTCAAGCCTGATCTTGTAATAACCGGCGTCTTTGAACGTGATGTTCAGCTGCCAGGATAACGGAACACCCTGAGGTGTAATGGGCGTATTGTTTACATACCAGTAGTATACCACATTATTGTTCTGGCAGGATGGTGAAGTGGGGCTCGGATCTTCACCTGCAATAGAGCTGTTAGGAATGGCAAGGGACGTGTTTATACAGGCAACAGTTGGAAGAAAAAAACGATTTTCTGGTTGTACGACAACCTTCGCCTGGCTTGATACCGGCACCCCTATGTTCCCGCAATACGGACTCATGGATTGTACTACAATCCCGAAAACATTGTAGTAGCGGATGCTCCCTATGGTAATCTGGCTCCCGCAGGATGATTTTGTATATACATGGCTGATCTTGCCATTGGATGCTTTTATCCGTCTCAGGTTGTAACTTTCCACGATACCGTCTCCCCAGGTTACCTGATACGTGTTGCCCGGGAAATTCATTTGAATCCCATTTGTCGAGGTCGTTTCAACGTTATATTCCAATGCTCCGAGAGGCAGACAAACAGTACTGCTCCCCGGTGGGTTAAAGGGCGTATTGATCATGTTATTGATCAGGAAGAATGCCTTTGTGCCGGTAATGCCGTTTAAGGTTGCCTTGACAAAAACAGTGTAGTGAGTGATCTTGGCAGTAAATGTCTGGGGAGAAGTGTTAAAATCTAAAGCAGTAGTGGTTCCATTGCTTTCGTTAACAAAAACAGCGCTGACATCTGCGCCATACGAAGAGCCGTTGGTGAAATTAAACCGCTGATCATTTTTTCCCGGTGTACAGGAACCGAATGCTTTCGTGCCGGCATTGTCTATCGTTTGCAGAGCTGGTGCATTTATTTCGGCGAGAACTCCTACATCGGTTTTTATCTCAAATGCAGCGGTCGGCAGACTTATGACAGATGGATTGCTGGCTTTTACCCGTAGCTTATAGTTTCCGGCTAAAGCAGTTGTCGGAATCCTTCCGTTCAGGAAAGTACTATAGAATCCGGCATACTTTCCGATCTCAGTTTCATTCGCAAAACTTCCGGTGGCGTCGGAAAGGTATAGTGTAAATTCGTTGTTTGTTTTAAAATAGTCAGCTGTTTCATCCAGTGTCAGTTTCACTGCAATAGACGAACCCCGCCCATAGATTCCTTGCTCCGCAAGCTGAATCCCGACATCCTGACTATAGCCTTTCAGGATGAAAACGAAAAATACTGAAAAAGTTAAAAGGAACTTCTTCATGGAAACCCTGATCTGCCACATTTATATACAGTTAGAAAGATCTGTATACGAAAGAGGCAGGCCGGGGGTTCCGTGGAAAAGAAAAAAGTGTTGCTAAACAGCGAGTTCGTCGATATAATTAGTCAGGCGCGGTAAATAGATGATATCAGGGTGTTTTTCAACCTGCATAGACCAGAAGCTTCCGGCGAGTTTAAAAATCTTGAACTGCTGGCTTGACTCATGAAGCAGGAAAAATTCTGTCCATTGATTAACGGCCATCCGTCCCAGTACGGCGTGGCTGCCTACCCGGGCATAATGTTCTGAAGGCATCTCCTCCAGCATCAGGCAAAGATTTCCTCTGAGCCTGTACATTTCATGAAGAAGGGACCCGGTCGTCTTTGCGCAGGTAAAGGCAAAATCAGGATCAGTGTCGGGCTTATAGATCTCAAAATAAGGATTAACCTCATTCGTAATCCTGTTAAGTCTGTCGATGAAAATGTGCTGGTATCTTGTCAGGTAAGCAATCGTTTCGTGGATTGAAAACTTGTCGGGATTCAACCGGTTGTATATTGCCTCTGGAGGAAGATCATCTATATAGTTCTTGATCGTCTTATGCTGATTGGCAAAACGCTCCAATGTATATTCATTCAAATTCATAAGTATTTTCTTTAAGATTGTTTGGTATGGTTATCTGGCTAGTGATTTACTGATAGTACAACATTATCATGATCCTTTTTGTTTGTGTATTCAAGCACAATCAATGCCACAACAAAGATACAAGTGCTGTATTAAGAGAATATTGTATTTCAGTTAATTAACTTAACCCGGCAGGCTGCTATCCGGTTAAGAGCGGAGCAATTTGCGGCCGGGTACTGATCATTAAATTACACAACAAGTACTATTTTGCCGACATGGCTGTTGTCTTCCATTATGCGGTGCGCCTCTGACGCTGCTTCGAGCGGAAAAGTGGCGGTTACTTCCGGACGGAACTGACCGCTCCGGATCAGGGGCCATACAGGTTTTTCCACTTCTTCTGCCAGTGACTTTTTAAACGTCGCATCGCGCGGTCTCAAGGTGCTGCCGGTGATCACGAGGCGCCTGCTCATGATGTCGAAGACATCAAATTCTCCCCGCCCGCCCTTTACTGCATTTATAAATACAAGCCTTCCGCCGGGATTGAGTATCCTGATGTTTTTTGTGATGTAGTCGCCTCCTATCGCATCAAGAATGACATCTATTCCTTCCTCTTTCAGTATTTCTTCAAAATCTTCCTTCTTATAATTTATAGCACGCGAGGCGCCAAGATCTTCACATAAGCGGCATTTTTCGTCGGAACCGGCAGTGGCGAAGACCTGTGCTCCGAAGCATCGGGCAAGCTGGATAGCGGTACTGCCGATTCCACCGGCCCCGCCGTGTACCAGGAAGTTCTCATCCTGCTTAAGACGGCCGGATTGAAATACGTTATGCCACACAGTAAAGATGGTTTCGGGTAGGGCGGCGGCTTCCGTAAAACTGTTTCCTGGAAGAGGGAGACAGTGTCCCTCATGAACTACGGCATATTCTGCATATCCACCACCGCCGAGCAGGGCGCAGACGCTGTCGCCCGGCCGCCAGCGTTCTGTTCCCGGCCCGCATTCTTCAATAATACCGGCCACTTCAAGACCGGGAACATCCTGCGGCACCCCCTTGGGCGCGGGGTAATTCCCTTTCCGCTGAAAGAGGTCCGGCCGGTTTATTCCTGCGGCTTTTATCCTTATCAGGACTTCGTTTTCTTTGGGGGAGGGAACAGGCTTTTCTGCAATCTGCAGTACTTCAGGTCCTCCTGGTGATGTAATGGTCACAACTCTCATACAAGATCTTTTTTGGCAGTAGCTTTAATAAAAAGCTTATATGTTCAAATATAGTTTTCTCCGTCCTGATATTTCATTCCTGCCGGATCTGGCAGATCTTTTACACGAGGCTCTTTATAATATGTCTTAAGTATAGAGAGAGGTATCCGGGGATTGAGAGGGAAATTCCCCAAACCGTGGAGCCGGAGGGACATGGTTTTGTTTTAATTTTTATATAACTGTCTGTTTGTTAGTGTTTTGTTTCTTGTTTTTCTTTCTGGTATCATTCTTTCTTTTAAAGAGACCGAGGGGAAGGTGTGACCTGGCAAACTGCCATTATGCTTTAAAATACATATATGAAAATAAGATTACTACTATTAGCGATGACGCTTGCGGGACTAACAGTTAGTTCATGCAGGAAAGAAATGTCATCCGGAACAGATCCTGTTGACGCGGGGGAAAAAGCTGCTCCTGATGGGTTCGATTACAGTACAACGAAAAACGTTGATATTACTGTCAGGCTACTTTCAAGAAACGAAAAGCCTATAAGCGGTGTATTAGTTTCTATCTATAATCCGGGAAATGTTAGTGAAGGAGCAGAACTGACAAAGGTATTGAGTGACAACAACGGATATGTCCGTACCACTCTTACAGTTCCTTCTTCTACGGATACGCTGATAATTGATCCGGCATATATTGGTTTACTCCGGAATGCAAAAGCCTACATCAGTGCGAATGCTGTAAGTGCGGTTATCGGAGGTGAAAACGGTTCAAGCGGAAATATCGACGGCAGTTATGAAGCGAAAACATCTGCCTCTTTCAAAGCATCGGCTGTTACTTCGAGCGTTGGCCCCAGCGTAATTTATAATACGGCAGATTTTGATAAAGATGGAAGGCCCCTGGCCCTGGTAACCCCCGACGATGTATCGGGACTCCTGGAGCAGGTAACTGCTGTGCTGCCGGAAAAGAAGAATTCTGTTCCGGCAAAATACCTGAACAGCCAGGCTCCTGCAAATCTTAAGATCACTCAGCTCGCTGATGTATGGATCTCCTTTTTGCACGAAGGGGCGGATTACAGGAACGTTCTGGGCTATTATACCTACCCGACAGGCCAGGATCCTAAAACGCCTGCTGATATAAGCAAGATTAATGTGATTCTATTGAATGCCTCTTTCCGCAACAGTAAAGGTGGAATGGTGTCAGGCGATAAAGTGAAGATCGGAAGGTTTGAAGCCGGAACAACGATCGGTTTCGTATTGCTGCAGGATGCTTACAAAAATGACAAGTCTGTTGATTTAAATGCCCGCCGCTTTTACACTAATGAAGAGCTGAATCCAGAGGAGAATAATGGTAAGAAACGTCATAATGTTTTGTTGCATAATGCAGAGAAACATACGTTCATTGTCGGCTTTGAAGATCAGTTCAGAGAAGGTAATGGAAGTGATAACGATTTCAATGATCTTGTTTTTTATGCTCAGTCTAATCCGGTAGAAGCGATCTCTCCTGTCGATATCCCTTACCTGGAAGAAAACGTAACAGATACTGACAAAGACGGTGTTCCAGATTTTACAGATGAATATCCAAACGATCCGACACGGGCATACGACCGGTATTATCCAAGTAAGCTGGTATGGGGGACTACAGCTTTTGAAGATCAGTGGCCTGCAGAAGGAGATTATGATCTGAACGACCTCGTGGTTTCTTACCGGTATAAGTTTGCGATAAACGCGAATAATAAGGTCGTCAATATGGATGGCGAATTTAAGCCGCTGGCTGCCGGTGCTTCTTTCCAGAATGGTTTCGGGGTACAATTACCTTTAGTACCCGGACAGGTTAGTTCTGTCACCGGTTACAAACATGCGGGTAACTATATTCAAATGGCTTCTAACGGAACAGAGGCAGGTCAGTCTAAAGCGGTATTGATTCCTTTTGATACTTACAAGGCTGCTTTCGGAGCTTCGTCGTCGTATGTGAATACTTATTCAGACAAGCCAAAGCTCAGTAGTGATGTATTTAAACTGGAAGTTGCCTTCACCTCGGTGCTGCCTGATGAGTTTACTGCGGCTGCTCCTTTTAATCCTTTTATGATCAGTGATTTAACAAGAGGACGGGAAATTCACCTGGTTAATCATGTCCCAACAGATCTGGCCGATCTTAAATTGTTAAAAACTATTGCTGATGATTCAGACCCGTCAAAGGGCAGATATTATATAACAGCGACGAACAGGCCTTTCGCTCTTGATTTCTTTGGCCCTTTTATATACCCGGTAGAGAAGAAGGCTATACAGGAAGGGTATATGCACTTCAATGAATGGGCGGCTTCTGGCGGAAAACTATATACAGACTGGTATTCTGATCATTCAGGCTACAGAACAACAAAGAATCTGTATACGAAATAACGACATACTTTTTATATCTACGTATCTCAGAAGCAGGGCTCCCTAAAAGGAGCCCTTTTCTGTTTACGGAAAACAATCCTGTTCCTTTTCTAATTGTATTGATAAACTGAGAACAAACTTAGATAAATTCATTTATATGCAATATAATTGCGGGTGCATATAAAATGAATTTGTCGGTCTCTCCTCAGCCATTGAAAGTATTTTATAGAGAAAATCTACTATTATGATTGAGCCTGAAAACATGCCCTTTGACGACAAAGAAAGAGAAGATGCAGTAAATAATCTGCGTAATAACCAGAATACCGAAGGTGATGCGGATTTGCCGGACATTAATCCCTCTGACATTGACCGCCTGGACCAGGCAACACGGGCCTCCGAAGCATCATTTACACTTGATCCTGAAAAAGGCGTCCCGCCTGCGCCCGGAAATGACACGGCAAAAGACGATCAGTAAGAAGGTTGCTGACCATGAGATGCTTTTTTCTCAACGGATCAAACAAAAGAAGCGCAAGTGCTCTTTCTGATAATAAATGTTGAAAATGCATCGGTGGCTGAAAATCACACTTAAAATATTTGCCATCTTACTAGCCCTGATCTTTTTGCTTTATGTAGGAGTTGCTGTTTACGTAAATCAGAATAAGGAAAGTCTTATCGTTGCGGTTAATAAATCGTTAAACGATAATGTGAATGGTACAGTAAAAATCGGAAGTATAGAACCGTCACTTCTCCAGGGCTTTCCCGGAGTCTCGGTTAATTTGAAGAATGTAACGGTAAGGGATAGTCTCTGGCACCTGCACAGGCATACACTTCTGAATGCGAAGGAAATGGATGTCTCTTTGAACGTGCTGGCTTTGCTTACCGGCACCGTAAGGATCAGCAGAATGACGGTAAGAGGCGCTGATATTTATCTTTTTACTAACAACACAGGATACAGTAATACATCCGTTTTCAAAACCGGCGAACAGCAAAAATCAAAAGACAAGGGAGGAAGCCTTTCGGCTGAAATTAACCGGTTTTCATTTGTTAACGTCAATTTTACGCTTGACAACAGGGCGGGAAAGAAAATGTTCAGATTTGTAGTCCCCCGCCTTATGGCGAATGTAAACCATCGTGGTTCCGGATGGAAAGCAAAAGCTGATGCTGACATTCTTGTGAAAGACCTTGCCTTTAACACTCAGAAAGGAAGCTTTCTTAAAGATAAGCGGATTAAAGGTGGATTCTTTCTTACCTATAGCGCCAAAACCGGTGTGATAGAAGCAGAGAAAAAGAATGTTGAAATAGGAGGAGATACTTATGTATTAGGGGGGCATTTCAGTACTTTGAAAAAACCGGTGGAATTTGTCATCACCCTTGACTCAGATAAACTGATATGGAAACGGGCTGCCTCGCTTCTGGCTCCTAATATTTCCGCAAAGTTAAATATGTTTGATCTTACAGCCCCCATTGCTGTGAATGCAGTGATAGCCGGAAATATGGGGCCTGGTTCCCAGCCATCCATAGATGTATCTTGCAAAGTGAAGAATAATGTGCTCAGCTCGCCCGGAGGTATCCTGGATAATTGCAGCTTCAGCGGCATCTATTCAAATCATAATATAAATGGGAAGGGAAATACGGATGAAAATTCTATCATCAGGCTTTTTCAAATGGTGGGACCGTATGAGGGAATCCCGGTGGAGATGGATACACTTTACATTAATAACCTGGTAAAGCCCCAGGCCGGAGGGACCTTTAAAAGCCGGTTTAGCCTGCAGAAGCTCAATGCAGTGTTCGGCGAGGAACTTATGAAGTTTAATTCGGGTTCGGCGGATATTAACGTCCGCTACAAGGCAAGCATTGCCGACTTTGAATTAAGTAAGCCTGTTTTTACAGGTACGATAGCTATTCGCGGTGCGAATGCAGATTATATTCCCAGGAAACTGAATTTTAAAAACAGCGATGTTCTCTTAAACTTTACACCCGGCGAACTGCAGCTGAAAGATATCCGGGTGCAGAGTGGCAGCAGCATTTTGCGTATCAACGGAACTGTAAG